>JBOFUO010000033.1:0-17904 GCA_051652625.1 Cetobacterium sp. | reverse complement strand
TTTAATTGGTGAAGGATTGGATGAATACAGACTTTGGTGGATACTAGATATGTATGGAATGGAAAATATAAAGCTTGTAGATGGTGGTTATTCTGCTTTAAAAAATACTGGATTAAAAGTAAGGTATGGAAAAGAAGCCGTGGAAAAACAAGGAGATTTTAAATTCCAGAATACAGCTGATAAAGAAACTTTAGCTTTAATAGATGATGTTAAAGAAGCGATTGGAGATTCAAATAAATATATATTAGATACAAGGTCTAGAAAAGAGTTTACAGGTGAAGAATTGAAAAAAGGAGCAGTTGTAAAAGGAAGAATCCCTGGAAGTGTTTGGGTAGAGTGGACAGAGGCTTTAGACAACGATAAAACTATGAAATCATATGACGAATTAGTGTCTATTTATGAAAAACAAGGGTTAGATTCAAGTAAAGAAGTTTTAGCTTATTGTCAATCAGCAGTAAGGTCAGCTCATACAACGTTTGTATTAAAAGAGCTACTAGGTTATTCTTTAGCTAAAAACTATGATGGTTCATGGATTGAGTGGTCTTATGCAGCAAAAGATGGAAAAGTAAAAGTAGAAGTAGGAGAATAAGATGAGTAAGAAAAAAAATATAGTTAAGTTAGTTGTGGGAATAGTTATTTTATCTTTGATTGTCTTTGCACTATTAAAATCAGGAGCTTTAGAATATTTAAAAGATAGACAAAAGTTAGAAGATTTAATAAAAAGCTTAGGAGTATGGGGGCCAGTTGCATATATAGGATTATATGCAGCAGTAACAACAACATGTATATCAGTTTTACCTCTAACATTAGCGGGTGGCCTTATTTTTGGTGCTGTAATGGGAGTTGTTTATACTGCTATAGGAGCTTGTTTAGGATTATCTTTAGCATTTTTAATAGCAAGATACATAGCAAGAAAACCTATAGAAGAAAAATTTGGTCAAACAGAAGCTTTTAAAAAAATAAATGAAGGTGTAAAAAATGATGGTTGGTTTATATTAGCAACAACAAGATTGTTACCTGTATTTCCATTTGGAATTCAAAACTATGTTTATGGTTTAACTCCAATTAGTTTTATACAATATTCATTACTGTCAACACTATTTATTTTACCAGGAACATCTGTTTTTGTTTTATTAGCAGGAGCAGTAGCTTCTGGGGATATGAAAACAGCAGTAAAAATGTCTATAACAGCATCTTTGATATTCTTTGCATTAACAATGATAACAAAGTTTATAGCAAAAAAATCTAAAAAATAATGAATCTAAAAGATAAAAAATAGGTTATAATAATAAAGGGGGAGGTCCTCCTTTATTTTTATTTTAAGAAAAGAGGTATGATAAATGAAGAAATTAATAAAAAGAAGTTTAGCTATATGTTTTAGCTTTCTGCTATTTATAGGGTGTGCTAAAAAAGAAAATAAAGATGTAAATATTTATATGTGGGGAGGTTCAAAAGAGATAAATATATTCATGGATGATATTGTAGCTCCTGAGATATTGAAAAGTGAAGATATTAAACTAAAAAGAGTTCCTATAGTTGATATAAAAGATGTTGTAAATAAATTAATTATTGAAAAACAAGCTGGTAAAAAAAATGGGGTAATAGATATTATTTGGATGAATGGAGAAAATTTTAAACTTTTAAAAGATACAGATGTATTAGAAGAAAATATTTTATCTAAAATATCAAATAAGGATATATTGAAAAAAAGTACTTTAATTAGAGATTTTGGTGAAGAGATAAATGGATTAGAAATTCCTTTTGGCGAAGCTCAGTTTAATTTTATTTATGATACAAAAAAAGGAGATATTCCTTTTGTAGATTCAAAAACATTATTGGAATATGCAAAAAATAATCCAAGTAAATTTACATATCCAAATGTTTCTAATTTCACAGGAAGTGCATTTGTTAGAAATATTTCTATAGAGATGTTAGGGTATGAAAACATTGTAAACATGAATAATAAAGAGCTGGAAAACAATTTGAATATAGTTTGGAATTATTTTAATGATATGAAACCATATTTATGGAGAAAAGGTGAAACTTATCCAGAATCAGAAGGTAATTTAGACTTACTTTACTCTATCGGTGAAGTCAATATAACAATGGGTTATACAATAAATAAAGTGAATTCAAAAATAGATTCAAAAGAATATCCTGAAACATCTAAAAGTTTTTTATTAAACAAAGGAACAATGTTTAATAATCACTATTTGGCAATACCTAAAAATTCTCAGAATAAAGAAAATGCATTAAAAGTAATAAATAAATTAGTTTCACCAGAAATACAATTGTTAAAACAACAATCTAAAAATTGGGGAGATTTTACTATTTTAGATATAGAAAAATTATCTTCAGAAATAGTAAAAAAATTACTGTTTTCAGCTGAAAATGAAAAAATTCCATCTTTAAAAGAATTAGAAGAAAAAAGAGTCTTAGAATTAAATTCAGATAAATTAAGAATAATAGAGGAAGGATGGAAAGAAAAAGTTGGAAAAAATTAAAAAATTAATATATATATTACCTTTTTTATTATATATTAGTTTGTTCTTTCTATATGGATTATATTATGTTTTAATGACATCTTTAGGCTATAACAGAATATTAGCAGATTCATGTTTTACTTTAGATTATTATAAAGATGTTTTAAATTCAAAAGAGTTTTACGAAAGTTTAATTTATACAATTAAGCTAAATAGTATTGCTGCATTTATTTCTTTTGTTTTAACAATTATTATACTTTTTTTAATATTTTTAAGTAAAAGGAAAGGATACTTTTATAGTGAAATTTTTCAAAAAATAATAGAAGCTCCAGTTTTTGTTCCGTATTTAATAAGTGCTTATGGAATATTATTATTATTTATGAGGAAAGGACTACTAAATAATATATTTTTAAAGTTCAATATTATTGAAAGTATAGATACATTTCCAATTTTAACAAATGATAATCTTGGAGTAGGAATAATCATAACTTATATTTGGAAAGCATTACCTTTTATGACGATGATGAGTTTACCAATAGTTTTTAAAGCTGATAAAAAATGGGATGTATTAGGAGTAATATACAATTTAACAGATGTACAATTTTTTAGAAAAATAATACTTCCATTAGCATTTCCAAGTTTGAGTCTTAGCTTTTTTATAGTCTTAACTTATTTATTTGCGTCTTTTGAAACACCTTATATTTTAGGTGTAACCCACCCAAGAGTTCTTTCGGTATTCGTATTTGATAACTATACAAAAGGAAGTTTAGAGTTAAGAGGCAAAATAATGGTTATGAATATATTTATCTCTGGAATAAGTTTATTTCTTGGAGGGTTAATATGTTTTGTGCTGAAAGTTTTTACAAAATTTGAAGAAAGAGAGTGGTAATTTTGAAAAAATTGTTAATAGGAGTAGGATATTTTTTATTATCATTATTATTTTTGTTACCATTTTTGGGAATCTTTTTTAAAAGTTTAAATTGTAAAATGTGGCTATATGTATTGAATTCAGAAGTAACATATAGTAGTTTATGGACAACATTTTTAGTACTTTTAATAACGATGATAATTAATTTTGTAATAGGAACTCCAGCGGCTTTGTTTATGGCAAGAGAAAAATTTAGAGGAAAACTATTGATGGAACTATTGATAATTTTGCCATTAATAATACCTACAATGGTAAGTACTATGGGGTTACAATTTGCTTTTATAAGGATGAACTTAATTGAAACAACTTTAGGTGTTGCAATAGTTCATAGTATAGCTACAATTCCTTATTATATTCAAAGTATGCGAGCGGGATATTTAACTTTAGATAAAGATTATACTAATTTAGGAAAAATATTAGGTGCGAATTCTTTTCAAATATTTACCAAAATAACATTACCAATTATATATCCATCTTTTTTAGTTGGAATGTCCTTGGTTATAATTGTTTCATTAGCTCAGTATTTGGTGACATTTATAATAGGAGGAGGACAAGTAATGACATTACCTATTTTAATAATGCCATATTTATCAGATGGGGCTATAGGTAATGGAACTGTTTATAGTGTTATTTATGTTGGGTTTACATATTTTTTAGTAATATTATTAGGTAAATTTGTTAAAAGAATTTATAGAAAGAGAGTATATTGAATGATAGAAATAAAAGAAGTTTCTAAAATTTTTTCAGGATTTACATTAAAAAATATAAATATCTTTATAGAAAAAGGTGAATTTGTTGGAATTTTAGGACAGTCAGGATCAGGAAAATCAACCGTTTTAAGTTTGATAGCAGGATTAGAAAGAGAATATTCTGGAGAAATTTTAATACTTGGAAAAAAACCTTGCGAAATGACAAAAGATGGAAATATTGCAATGGTTTTTCAAAAAGATTTATTACTTCCACATCTAAACGTTTGGGAAAATATAGCTTTTGGTTTAAAAATAAAAAAAATTAAAAAAACAGAAATTGAAAAAAGAGTGAACGAAGCAATTTTAGAGATGGAATTATCTGGTAAAGAAAAAAGATTTCCAAATGAATTAAGTGGTGGAGAGAGACAAAGGGTTTCAATAGCAAGAGCAATTGTTACTAGACCAAAGCTATTATTGATGGATGAACCTTTTTCTGCTTTAGACTTTAATTTAAGAGATAAAATGCAAAAATTATTAAAAAAAATCCATAGAAAGTTACAAATGACAATTATATTTGTAACTCATGATAGAGAAGAAGCTTTTTATTTATGTGATAAAATAGGGGTTATGCTAAAAGGAGAACTTTTAGATTATGCTACACCAGAAAAATTATATTATAATCCTAAAAATCTTTATACAGCAGAGCTTTTAGCAATAGAAAATATTTTTTCGAAAGAAAAATTTAAAAAGATATTTGATTATGAAGTAGAAGATTACAATTTTCTTGGTTTAAGAGGAAAAAACTTAAATATAGTAGAGAAATCAGCTTTAAAAGCCAAGGTTGAAGAGGTTGTATTTAAAATGGGTGAGTATTGTATAATTGTCTCTCTTAAAGGAGAAAAGTTATCACTAGTTAAAGATGGTAATTTTAAATATAATCTCGGTGATATAATATGTTTGGATTATAAGGAGAAGGATATTGTATTAATAAAAGGAGAAAAAGATGCTAGATACGAATTGTAGAAAATATGTGCAACCAATTATAAAAGTAGGGGCAACTTTAGCCATAAAAATAGGATTAACAGCAGATAATGTAACAGTTATAGCTATGTTGATAGGAGTACTAAGTGGTATTTTTACAGCTTTTAATTTAAATATATTAGGTGTTACGACATTATGGTTTTCAGGTTATTTGGATGCTGTTGATGGAACTATAGCTAGAAAAACTAATACCTCGTCACCTTTAGGAACTGTTATGGATATAACATTTGATAGAATAGTAGAAGGTTCAGTTATATTAGGAGTAGCGTATAAGTATTCACAATTTAGTTTTATATCACTATTATTAGCTATAAGTATAATAATATCAATGACAGTATTTTTAACGACAGGCTCTTTAGCAGAAAATAAAGGAGAAAAAACATTTTATTATCAAGCTGGACTTGCTGAAAGAACAGAGGGTTTTATAATGTTAAGTTTAATGATTTTACTTCAAAACAAAGCAAATATTGTAATAAATATATTTACAGTGATGGTTTTATTTACAGCTATTCAAAGATTTTTAGAAGCTAAAAGAATATTAAAATAAAAAAAGAGTTGACAAAAGTTAGTTCCCGTGATATTATATAAAAGTAAAGTATCGCGGGATAGAGCAGTTGGCAGCTCGTCGGGCTCATAATCCGAAGGTCGTTGGTTCGAATCCGGCTCCCGCCACCAAAACGAAATTTCAAACTGTCTTTAAATAGGCAGTTTTTTTATTTTTTGTAATTTTTAGATGTTATATAAAGTAATTATTGAAATAGAAAAATGACACCTTGAAGAAGGTGCCATTTAGAATCAATTTAAATTGTAACAACTATAGATTTAAATATTTTATAAGTTACAAAACCAGGACGAGCTGATTTTGGTTTGTTTAAATACTTAATAGAAGTATAATCAACAGTTAGCTTTGTTCCTTTTGGAAGCTTAGATTGCTGTCCACAGAAAACAGCGATGTTATATATGTTTTCTTCTGTTAAGTGTTCAGATTGATTAACAACAGCATGTGTACCAGGCATATCTTTACAATGGAACCAAGTATCTTCTCTATTTGAATACTTTGTTGTCAAAGCATCATTTTCAAGATTGTTTCTACCAAAACGAACTGGAATATTATCGATAGTAATTTCACCAAAGTTAAAAGTTTTAGTAACAATTTTTTTATTAGACTTCTTATTTTTACTTTTAGATGAAATCTTTAAATAACCTCCATTTAACAGTTCTTCTTCAATAAGTTTTAAATTTTCTTTTGAATCACTATTTAGAATAAAATTCTCAATTCCTAAAAAATATTGTAAATTACTAGAAATTTCAATTAATCTTTTACCATTAAATTCCATACCTTTTTTTAATTTGTTATATTTTTTATAAATTTTCTCTAAATTAACTTGTGGGCTAACTAATGGGTCTAAAGTTATCTTACACATATTATCGTTGTAAAAATCATATAGTTCTACTTCAGGCATACCTTTTTTTATAGAGTAAAGAGATGCTGCTAAAATATCTCCAAGCTGTCGATATCTGTCAAAATCTTTTTTTTGTTCTAAATCTTTTTTTATAGATACAATTACTTTTTCAGATTTTTTGATTTCTTTTTTTATGCAAGCACACAATTTATCTTTTAAAAGTTTAAAAGTATTTGATAAGTTTTTATTAGTTAAATAAAAATTTATTAACTCTTGAAAAGAATTAAAAGTTTTAACAGTAGAGTAGATTTTAGGTTCAATGTTTAAAACTGTTGCTAAAATTATCTCTTCGTGCTCATTAAAGAAAATTTTAGGAGCTATTTTATCATCTAATATCTCTATTAAATTTTCAAAAGATGTAAGAGAGTTAGAAAGTGTTTTTCCAAGTCCTTCAACATTTTTTAGTAAAACTGCTGATTCTTTAAAAAAATCAAATTGAGTTTTTGTAATTTCTGATGGTAGAAGCTTTTTTTCTAGTGAAGGAGCTGAATATTCAATTCCTGGAAAAAGAATTCTATTTGGGTTTTCTTCAATAGAAAAACGTTTTATAGAATCTAAAACTTTATTATTTCTATCTGTCAATATAAGATTAGAATGTTTACCCATCATTTCAAAGTATAAATTGTATACTTTAAGCTCTCCAAGTTCATTTAGTTTAGAAAAAGAGAAGATTAAAACTCTATCTAAACCAGTTTGCTTTATAGAAATTAAATTAGAGCCTATAATATGTTTTTTTAGATTTAAAGAAAAAGAGCTGTTTTCTTCAAGAAGATTCTCTTCTTTAGTATCAGATAGATAACATAGAGAAAGAGAAGGAAAACAAGAGAGGATGAATCTCTGTTTTCCAAAATTCAATGTGATAGCTAAAGAGCTATTTTGAACAATTTTATTAACACTTTTTCCCTTTAAAGAATGTTCTAGCTCATCTTTAATTTTATTTAAAGAGATACCATCAAGATATAACATTAATCTTCAACCTTGATAGCAATAAGATTTTTAGCATCTAAAAGATTGACTTTTAATATAGAACCATCCTCTTTTTCTAAAGCCACCTTGTCTTTGTCTTCAGAAGCTACAATTTTAACGGTAGTATAGTGTTCAATACCGTTGTTAGCAAAGTAATCTTGCACAATAGGAGTACCCTTAACTTCGTTTATAGAAACAATAGTTCCTAAAGCAAATTCTGTTACAGAATGTGGTTTGAAAAATTCTGTTTTACTTTTTAAATTAGTTAAAATTAATTCAAAAGTTTTAGTGAAATGGTCTAAATCTGTTTCTGGTATATTTTCTGTAATAGTTGAAATTATGTTTTTGTGATAAGTATTGTGATAGTTTAAAGCTTCAAGACCTTTTTTTGAAAGAGAAACATAAACTTTTCTTCTATCGGCATCAGAACGAACTCTATCAATAAATCCTTTTTCTCTTAATTTTGTAATAGCAACAGTAGCAGTTCCCATAGTAATTCCAAGTCTATCAGATAATTCATTCATACTAAGAGACTCTTTTCCAATTGCTTCAATTATATGAAGCTCAGTGTGGGTAATACATTTAATTCCTCTTTTTAATGCAAGGTCCTCAGTTTCGTAAAAAAGCTTGTAGAAATGCTCTAAAACGTCGTTTACTTTATTTATATTATTCATATTTTTTATCTCTCCTTTAAAGAATTTATTCTCTGCTTGTAATCTCCAGAGAAAATGTACGAACCAGCAACAAAAATATTCGCTCCAGCACTTATACATTTATTAATAGTTTCATTAGTAATCCCACCATCGACTTGAATATCAACAGACTCATTCATATTACGAATTTCAGCTATTTTCTTAACAGAACTTTCAATAAAGCTTTGTCCTCCAAATCCAGGGTTTACAGACATAACCAAAACCATATCTAAATCATCAATAATATATTTGATAGATTCAACAGGAGTTGCAGGGTTTAAAGAAACTCCAGCTTTAACTCCGAAAGATTTAATAAGCTGTATAGTTCTGTGTAGATGTTTTGTAGCTTCAGCATGAATAACAATTATATCAGCTCCAGCTTTAATAAACTCTTCAATATATCTTTCTGGAGATTCAATCATAAGATGTACATCAAAAATTAAATTAGTTTTATTTCTAATAGATTGTATAACAGGTGCTCCAAAAGTAATGTTAGGAACAAACATCCCATCCATAACATCAATATGAATATAATCAGCTCCAGCTTGGTCAATAGCAATAATTTCTTCACCAAGTTTACTAAAATCCGCTGAAAGTATAGATGGTGCTATTTTAATTTCTTTTTGTATCATTAAATTCACATCCTTTATATTATTAAGTACTATTTTTATTTATATTTATTCCAAATTTCATTTTTAGATTTTTCATAACAACGTTTAAAGAAATCGTATCTTTCTCTCGGAATAAGTCCCTCTTCGACAGCTTCTTTAATACCACAATTCGGTTCGTTGATATGTACACAATCGTTAAATTTACAACCTTTTGCTAAGTGGAATTCGTGGAAAAGGTCAATTAGTTCTTGAGGGTTTTCAGTAGGTGGTAAATCAACAGATGAAAATCCAGGAGTATCAATAACAAATCCACCAGTTGGAAGAGTAAGAAGTCTACTGTCTCTAGTTGTATGTTTACCAGCTCTTAATCTTTTACTAGTTTCACCAGTTTTTAACTCTCTAGAATCTTGTAATAGATTTAGAATACTAGATTTACCAACTCCAGAAGGACCACCAAAAGCTGTAACTCTATCTTTTAAGAATTCTGTTAATTCTGGTATACCAGTGTTATTGAATGTAGAGATATAAAAAACAGGTATATCTATTTTATCTAAGTATGCTAATTTTCTTTTTATTTCATCTAATTCAATTTCATCTAATAAGTCAACTTTATTTATAATTAAAACAGGTTTTATTTTGTTATAAAGACTGTTAAGTATTAAAATATTAATTTTTTCATAATCAATAACAGGGTCTTTTGCTGAAAATTGGATAACTCCAAAATCTAAATTAGCAACCATAGGTCTTCTTAAAAGGTTTTTTCTAGTTTTAACCTCTGTGATAAATCCATCCTCGTCGAAAATAACATAATCTCCAACAGTACAGTTTTCTCTTTTGTCAGATCTCTTTAATAAACCTCTCAGTTTACAAAGATACTCTTTTCCATTACTTTCAATATTATAAAATCCTTGGATTTTATTGATAACAATTCCTTCGATAATAATTCACACTCCTTTAATTAATAACTAACAACTAAATTGATAATACTTCCAAGAGGAAGAGTTTCACCAATATTTGTAGTTTCTATAACAATTCCTTTTTCTAAATCAGGAACCACTTTTTCTTTTACTTCTCCAATGATAAGACCTTTTGAAATTAATTCATTAGTTGCTTCTTCAAAAGTAAAGCCTATTGTATCTGGAACTTCAACAGAAGCGACAGAATTAGAATTACTTAAAAGAAGAGAAACACCTTTGTTTTTCTGGGTGTTTTGTCTTACAGATGGAGTAGTAGCTAAAACAGTGTTGTATGGTAAGTTTGAAGTAGTATATGAAACTTGTTTAATTTTTATACCATCTTCTTGTAATTTAGCTGAAACTTCAATCAAGTTTTTATTTGTAAAGTCAGGCATAATATAATCATCTTTTCCTTTACTTAACCAAACTCTTAAGGTTCTTCCTTCTTTTACAATTTTATTTGGAGAAGGATTTTGTTTAAAAACAGTTCCAGTTGGTAAATCAGAAAAATCGCTTCCTGCAACGATTAAACTTATATTATCAATAGATTCTATTTTATTTATCTGTTCTAAATTCATTCCTACTAAGTTTGGTAGTGAATAGAAACTTTTATTAAAAGATGTTTTTAAGAATATATTTAAACTAAAAAAACAAATAAAAATAATAAGTATGAACGATAGCAAAATTGCTAAATATTTTTTCATTTTTCCTCCTAAAATATTACTATAAAATTAAATGATAAAATACTCTAAATACTTATAAAATAATATCATAGTGACACTAAAATATCAATAATTACTTGATAAATAGTAGGTTAAATGATAGAATATTTTGTGAACTATTATTTAAAAATTAGGAGGAAAAATGGATTACATTATAGAAAAAATGATTTCTGAGCAAGATTTACAAACGAGAATAAGAGAAGTAGCAAAAGATATTGAGAAAGATTATGCTGGAAAAAATCTTATTTGTGTAGGTTTACTTAAGGGGTCAATCATGTTCATGGCAGACTTATTAAAGAGTGTTGAAATGGATTTAGCAATGGATTTCATGAAAGTATCTAGCTACCACGGTGGAACTGATAGTACTGGTGTAGTAAAAATACTTAAAGATGTTGATGCAGATTTAACTGGTAAAGATGTTTTAATAATAGAAGATATTATAGATACAGGTTTAACTTTAGAATCTGTAAAAAAATTCTTAATGACAAAGCAACCAAACAGTTTAAAAGTTTGTTCTTTATTAGATAAACCGAGTAGAAGAAAAGTTGATATGGTTGGAGAATACATCGGTTTTGAAATTCCAGACGAATTTGTTGTTGGATATGGATTAGATTATGATGAATTACATAGAAACCTTCCTTACATTGGAAAAGTAGTTAGAAAATAATAAAGAATAAAAGGAGAAATAAATGTCCTTTAAACATAAGAAAAAATTTGGACAAAACTTTTTAACTGATCAAAACGATGTTTTGAATAAGATAATGGAAGTTTCAAATGTTAAAGAAGACGAACATATAATTGAGATAGGACCTGGTGAGGGAGCTTTAACAGCTCTATTATTAGAAAAAGCAAAAAAAGTTACTTGTATAGAGATAGACACTGATTTAGAAAAAATACTAACAAAAAAGTATTCTGAAAATTCAAAGTTTAACTTAATAATGCAAGACGTTTTAACAGTAGATTTAAAAGATGTTATAGAAAAAGGAAGAGTAGTAGCAAATATACCTTACTATATAACATCACCAATTATAAACAAAATAATAGAACACAGAGATAGAATTAGTGAGATGTTTATAATGGTACAAAAAGAGGTAGCTGAAAGAGTTTGTGCAAAGTCTGGTAAAGAGAGAAGTGTTTTGACATTAGCTGTAGAATATTATGGTGAAGCAGAATACCTATTTACAATACCAAAGGCATTCTTTACACCTGCTCCAAAAGTAGATTCGGCTTTTATGTCAATAAAGTTCTATGGAGATAGAAGATATGAAGATAAAATATCAGAAGAAATTTTCTTTAAGTATGTAAAAGCTGCTTTGTCAAATAAAAGAAAAAATATTATTAATAATATTTGTACTTTAGGATATTCTAAAGATTTCATTAGAGAAAAGTTGGCAAAGTTAAATATACTAGAAACAGAAAGAGCAGAAAATTTAACAATAGAACAGTTTATAAGTTTAGCTAAGATATTCGAAGAAGAATAAAGCTTTTAATAAGTGAGGCGTTGATAAAAGAGGGGCTACCTAATTTTTGAAAGCCTCCTTTTAGCTTAAAAAGGAGTAAAAATGGATAGTTATGAATTTAAAATAAAAACAAAGCGTGAAGATATAGATTTTATAAATAAGATAATGGAAGCTTATGAAGGTGTAGGTATTGTGAGAACAAAAGATGCAACTGCAGGAGATTTAACTATTGTTTCAACTACAGATTTTAAAGATGATGTTAGAATGATTGTTGAAGATTTAAATAGAAAATGGGTTAAAGCTGAAATTGTTTCAGAAGGACCTTGGTCTGGAGAGCTTTAAAAAGTAATAACAAAATTAGGAGGATGAATAATGGAAAAATTAGAGACTTTAATTAATTATATAATCGGAGAATTAGTAGTAACAAAGGATGCAATAAGAATAACTTATGACTTGATTGATGAAACAGTTACTTTTAAAGTAAGTGTAGCTCAAGGAGAGATGGGAAGAGTTATAGGTAAAAATGGATTGACAGCAAATTCTGTAAGAGGAGTTATGCAAGCTGCTGGAGTAAAAGATAGATTAAATGTAAATGTTGAGTTTGTAGATTAATACTAGGCTTTAAAGGAGATGAAAATGGATTTGTTATCAGTTGGAAGAGTTTCGGGAACACATCATTTAAAAGGAGCTATAAAAGTAACATCAAATTTTGATGACTTAGAGCCTTTAAATGGAAATAAAGTAATGGTTGAATTACCTACAGGAAGTATAAAGATATTAACTGTAAAAAAAGTATCAAAAATGGTAGAAAAAAAATGGATATTAGAGTTTGAAGAGTTAACTAATAAAACAGATGCTGCATCAGTTCAGAATGGAGCTATAAAAGTAAGAAGAGATATTCTAGGAATTGAAGAAGATGAATTTTTAGGAAATGATATAATTGGAATGAACGTTATAACAGAAGCTGGAGAAAGCATTGGAGAAATAACAGATATATATGAAACAGCAGCACATGATATATACGTAGTTGAAGATGATGAATTTGAAACGATGATCCCAGATGTTGAAGTTTTTGTAAAAAAAATAGATTTCACAAAAAGAGAAATGCTAGTTTCTTTAATAGATGGAATGAGAGAAAAAAAGAGAAGTTAAGGAGTGAATTGTGAAGATAAACATATTAACACTATTTCCAGAATTTTTTAACTCTTTTAAAGATCATAGTATAGTAAGAAGAGCAGTGGAGAGAGAACAAGTTGAAATTAATATAGTTAACATAAGAGATTTTGCAGAAGGAAAACATAAGCAGTGTGATGATATTCCTTTTGGTGGTGGAGCAGGTATGGTTATGAAACCAGAGCCTCTTTTAAAAGCTTTAAACGAAAATAAAGGTAAAGTTATTTACACATCACCACAAGGAGTTAAGCTAAATCAAAAATTAGCTTGTGATTTAGCAGAAGAACAAGAGATAACAATCATTGCAGGACACTATGAAGGAATAGATGAAAGGGTAATTGATAGTAAAGTTGACTTAGAGATATCTTTAGGTGATTTTGTATTAACAGGTGGAGAATTACCAGCAATGGTGATTTCAGATGCAATAATTCGTTTGATACCAGGTGTTATAAAAAAAGAATCTTATGAAAATGACTCTTTTTATAATGGACTTTTAGATTATCCACACTATACAAGACCTGCAGAATTTGAAGGATTGAAAGTACCGGATGTATTAATGTCTGGTCATCATAAAAATATAGATGAGTGGAGATTAAAACAAAGTATTAAGAGAACTTTAGAGAGAAGACCTGAATTGTTAAAAGACAGAGAATTTTCAAAGTTAGAAAAGAAAATTTTAAAAGAGATAAAAGAGGAGCAAAATTAAATGATATATAAATTAGGAGATTTAGTTCCAAAGATTGGTAAAAATAATTTGATTGTAGAAACATCATCAATTATAGGGGATGTAGAAACTGGAGAAAATGTAAGCATTTGGTTTTCAGCAGTTTTAAGAGCTGATATGAGTAAAATAGTAGTTGGAAATAACTCAAATATTCAAGATAACACAACAGTTCATGGAGACACTCCTTTTCCTGTAGTGATTGGAAACAATGTGACAATTGGTCACAATTGTGTAATTCACGGATGTGAAATAGGAGAAAATGTTATAATCGGAATGGGATCAATTTTATTAAACGGAACAAAAATACCTAAAAATTGTATTGTAGGAGCAGGAAGTTTAGTAACTGATAAATTAGAAGCTGAAGAAGGAGACTTAATTGTAGGTTCTCCAGCAAAAGTTATAAAAAAACTTTCTGATAAAAATATAGATTATTTAAAATATGCAAACAAAGTATATTTAGACAAAATAGATATTTATAAAAAATTAGAGAGAATAGGGTAGGTAAAACAATGAGAAAAGCAATATATTTAGGACTAGTTCACTCACCAGTATATAATAAAAGAGGAGATATTGTTTGTACATCAGTAACAAATTTTGATATTCATGATATATCAAGAACTTGTAGAACTTATGATGTAAATCAGTATCATATAATAGTATCTGTAGACGCTCAAAAACAATTAACTCAAAGAATTATAGGTTATTGGCAAGATGGTCTTGGAGCTGGGTACAATAGAGATAGAGAAGAAGCTTTTGGAAGAACAAGAGTATACGAATCAATAGAAAGAAGTATAGCTGAAATAGAGGAGAGAGAAGGAAAAAGACCTTTGATAATCACAACATCAGCTAAAATATTTCCAAACTCAATAAGTTATAAAAACTTATCAGAAAAAATGTTAGAAGATGACCAACCATATTTAATATTATTTGGAACAGGTTGGGGACTAATAGATGAGGTTATGGATATGTCAGACTATATATTAGAACCAATAAGAGGATCGGCAGATTACAATCATCTTTCAGTTAGATCAGCAGTTTCAATTATTTTAGATAGATTATTAGGTGAAAAATAATTGAAAAGAGAAATTAGAATAAGACCTCAAAAAAATATATTTAAAGAGATGGGAATAGATAATATAGAAGTAACTGAAATTATTTTTAGTGAAAGAAATAAAAAAATGGATTTAATATGTATTGTTTCTACTCCTGATGATTTAAAAGGACTTGATAAGGCTTATGAAAATTTAAAGAAAAAGTTTGGATCAGAATTAGATATCGATTTTAAAATAGAGTATATGTCAAAAGAGATAACTAAAGAGAATTTTTTAGAAATAGTAGAAAGAGTTATTGATAAATTAAAGAAAACAAATGCTATTTCAAAATCATTTTTATATTTATATAGAATATCTATTAAGGATAAAAGTGTAAATATAGAGCTTAAAAATGAAATGGCAGTAGAAACTCTTTATAGTTCAAATCTAGATGTAAAAATAGAAGCCCTTTTAGAAAAATATGGAATAAAAGGTTTTAAAGTCAATTTTATTTCAGGAGATTTTAATAGTGAGTTGAAGTCAATTGATGATGAAATAGAAAATAAAATAATAACTTTAAGTGCACAAAACTCTGAGAATCAGATTAAAGTTGATACACCTAAAGTTGAGATAAAATCAGCAGTTCCAATGGGTAGAGGTGGATTTAGTAAAAAGAAAGATATAAAAAGTCCAAGTATGCCAATATCGGAGTTTAAAGAGTTAATAGAAAATGAAATAGCTGTAATAGAGGGAGAACTTTTCTCAACAGACGGAAGAGAGCTGAGAACTGGGAAAATATTACAAATTTTAAGAATCACAGATGGAGAAGATTCTATAACAGCTAAAATATTTTTAAATAGTCCTGAAGATTTCGATGTTAAAGTAGGTGACTATATAAAAATAAGTGGAAAAAAACAAATAGATACTTTTGAAAATAATGAAGAGATAATAATGGTTAACATCTTAAATAAATTAGATAAACAAAAAGTAAAAAAACAAGATCTGTCTGAAGAAAAAATGATAGAACTGCATACTCATACAAAAATGAGTGAGATGTGTGGAGTTGAAGATGTTAAAGGAATAGTTGGAAGAGCATTAGATTATGGTCATAAAGCTGTTGCAATAACAGATTATGGAGTTGTACATGCATTCCCATTTGCATACAAAGCCGCTAAAGGTAAAGATATAAAAATAATTTTTGGATGTGAAATGTATATGGTTGATGATACCCAACCAATAGTAAAAAATCCAAAAGATATTTTAATTGATGAAGAAACATATGTTGTTTTTGACTTGGAAACTTTAGGACTTAATTCACACAAAAATGAAATCATAGAAATAGGTGCTATAAAACTTCAAGGTAGAAGAATTGTAGATAGATACTCTCAGCTTGTAAATCCAGGAAAGTTAATACCTAAAAAAATCCAAGAAATTACAGGTATAGATGATGCATTAGTTCAAAATATGCCATCTATTGAAGAAGTTTTACCAAAATTTATGGAGTTTTTAGGAGATGCTACTTTGGTGGCTCATAATGCACCTTTTGATATGGGGTTTTTAAAGAGAGATATCAAAAAATATATGGGAATAGATTATGATCCCACAGTAATTGATACTTTACAAATGGCTAGAGATTTATATCCAAATCAAAAAGGATACGGATTAAAACCAATGACGAGATTCTTAAAAGTTGCCTTAGAAAATCATCATAGAGCAGTTGACGACTCTCAAGCAACAGCAGCAATGTTTGCGATATTCTTAGAAAGATATTTAGAAATTGGAATAAATAATCAGCTAAATATGACAGGAGCCTTTCCATTAAACTTTAGAAAACAAGATATAAGAAATGTAATGGTTTTAGTAAAAGATTTAGTAGGATTAAAAAATCTATACAAACTTATTTCAGAAGCTCACATAGACTACTTTGGGAATAAAAAACCTAGAATATTAAAATCAGTTTTAGCTCAAAATAGAGAAGGGTTGATTTTAGGAGCTCCTACATCTGTTCATTTCGCAAATAGTGGAGAGTTATCAGAAGCATATTTTAGAAATGATTTACCAAAAGTAAAAAGATGTATTGAATTCTATGATTATGTTGAGTTACAACCTAGAGTTGCCTTTTCAGAATTTTTAGAAAATGATGAAACAGGTTCTATTGCTTCTTTTGAAGATGTAGAAAAAATGAATAAATACATGTATGATTTAGCAAAAGAGTCAGGGAAAATAGTAACAGCATCATCAAATGTTCATTATTTAGAGAAAGAGGATCATAAGATAAGATCAATTTTACTTTATGGAAGTGGAAGTGTATTCAGAGCTAATCAATATAGGATAGACAATGGATTTTATTTTAGAACAACAGATGAGTTACTAGCTGAATTTAGTTATTTAGGTGAAGATATAGCTAAAGAGATTGTAGTCGAATCAACAAATGAAATTAACAACAAAATAGAAAAGGTTCAACCAATACCAAGTGGATTTTATCCTCCTAAAATAGAAAATGCTGAAAATATTGTTAGAGATATGACTTATTCTAAAGCTTACGAATTATATGGAAATCCTTTACCATCAAATGTAGAAGCAAGAATAGAAAGAGAGTTAAAGGCTATTATAGGAAATGGGTTCTCTGTATTGTATTTATCTGCTCAAAAATTAGTAAAAAAATCCCTAGATAATGGATATTTAGTAGGTTCAAGAGGATCAGTTGGTTCGTCAATAGTTGCATATATGATGGAGATAACAGAAGTAAATGCCCTTTATCCTCACTATTTATGTACTGATTGTGATTGTAAACATTCAGAATTTATTGAGAGAGAAGGAGCAGGGGTTGATTTACCAGATAAAGATTGTCCTAAGTGTGGAAAAAAGATGAAAAAAGATGGACATTCAATACCATTTGAAGTTTTTATGGGATTTGATGGAGACAAAGTTCCAGATATAGATTTAAACTTCTCAGGTGAATATC
>JBOFUO010000032.1:0-5588 GCA_051652625.1 Cetobacterium sp. | reverse complement strand
AAATTATATTTCTTCATAGTTTACACCTCCTCAAAATTAAAATTATGTTGTATTATTATATCATATTTTAAAGTTGTTGTAGATGAAATTTTAGAAGATTTAAAAGAAAAATTAAAAAGATTGCTCTGATTCATCCTCTCCCTTACAGAGGAAGAGGTTTTCTTAGGGCGTTTTGATAAATTTAAAGATTTGTCATCTATAATTTTAGAATAAACTTGCAAATGTAGAAAAAAAATGTTAGGATTACTCATTTTAACAAAAAAAGTTTGTTTGGAGGATAAAATGAAATTTTTAGGAACAATGCAAAATATGGATGGGGTTTTAGAAATTGGAGGAGTATCTGTAAATAAATTAAAAAAAGAATTCGGAACACCTCTTTATGTATATGATTTAGAGTTTATGGAAACGAAAATAAAAGATATAAAAAAGACTTTTAAAAGTGAAAAATTTAAAACAACAATTGTTTATGCATCAAAAGCTTATTTATCAAAAGGAATAGCTCAAATTATAAATAAAGAAGGATTACATATAGATGCAGTTTCTGGAGGAGAACTATATACAATTCTTTCATCAGGATTTAATTCAAAAAATATCCATATGCACGGAAATAATAAATCATATGAAGAGTTATATACTTGTGTTCAAAATGAAATTGGTAGCATTATTTTAGATAATAGATTTGAAGCTGAAGTAGTAGCTCAAATATGTAAAAGCTTAAATAAAAAAATGAATGTTATGTTAAGACTTAATATAGGAATAGATGCTCATACCCATGAATATATAAAAACATCAAAGCATTCGTCAAAATTTGGAGAGTCAATTTTTGATAAAGAGATTCAAAATATAGTGAAAAGTATTATAGAAAAAGAAGAGTTGAATTTTTTAGGTTTCCACTGTCATATAGGTTCACAAATTTTTGATGAGATGGCATTTTGTGAAGGTGTAGGCATAATGGTTCAATTTACAAAAGAAATATCGGATAAACTGAATATAGTAATTCCAGAAATTAATTTAGGTGGAGGCTTTGGAGTTAGATATACAGAAGAAGATACAGATGCTGATTTAAAAAAAATAATGAAGAAAATAATAGCTTCACTAGAAGAGAATTTAGAAAAAGAAAAATTAGAAATTCAAAATGTAACAATTGAACCAGGACGTTCTATTGTAGCTCAAGCAGGAAGTACTCTATATACTGTAGGCGGTCAAAAGAAAACATATGGTGGAGAGAAGTATGTTTTTATAGATGGAGGAATGACAGATAATATAAGACCAGCATTGTATTCTGCTAAATATGAAAGTGTAGTTGCGAATAGATTAGATGAATCTAAAAAAGAGCTTGTAACAATAGCAGGAAAATGTTGTGAATCAGGGGATATAATATCTAAAAATACAAAATTAGGAAAATGTACTGAAGGAGATTTAGTGTTAGTTAGTTGTACAGGAGCTTATGGTCATTCTATGAGTAGTAATTATAATAAAGCCTTAAAGCCAGCTGTAGTTTTTGTAAAAAAAGGAGAGGCTTATTTAGTATCAAAGAGAGAATCTTATGAAGATTTAGTAAAAAATGATTGCGTTTTACCAAAAAATATATATAATATAGGTTAGTAAAAAAATAAAAATTAGAAAGAAAGAGATAGAGTTGGTCGTATTATTATATTAAAATAGAAACTCTATTAAATTTAAAGGGAGAAGCAAAAATGAAAAAGATTATAGTCTTATTAACTTTTATTTTGTGTATAAAATCTTTTTCTACAGAGATGTCAGCATCAACTGAGATCACAGTGGAACCTAAAGTTCAATCTGAAGTAGCTATAGAGCCTATGATGCCCATAATTCCTGTTCAGAATCCAGCAACCATTGAGAATATATCAATATCAGATTTATCTAACGAAGATTTTATAATAAGTGTAATTGGAAGCTTAGAGGCAGATCCAGAAATAATGGAAAAAATGAGCGTTTTAGGTGAAGAAGTCGATTTAGAAGTTCAAAAAGAATCTCCAGATTGGAAAAAAGTAGAACAACTTTATAATGAACTTTCGGTTTATACAAATAAAGTATCTGTTAATATGATGAGAACTTTAAAAGAGGTAGGGTTAGATAAAACTGAACCAAATTTTGAAGCAGAAATGAATAATGAAATAATTTCAGATATGGTTTTAGACCAAGGAATGAGTATGGAGGCAGATCCAGCTGATGAAAAAGAGATTATGGATGCTATACAAAAAGGTATGACAAATAGAGAGATTGCAAGAATGGAAGACTTAAGTGGAAGAATATCTATAGAAATAGAAAAAGAATCTCCAAATTGGGAGCAAGTTGAAAGTGAATACAACGAATTGTCAAAATACACAAATAAGGTTACAGTAATAATAATGCAAGTAGAAAAAAATAAAAGCAGTCGAATCCAAGAATGATTCGATTGCTTTTTTTCTTTAGCCAAGGGCAACATCTAAGAACATCATAAGTGCAAAGCCAAGCATAACTCCAATTGTACCAGAATCATCATTTCTAACTTCTTTAGCTGTAGGAATTAATTCTTCAGCAACAACGTATATCATAGCACCTGCAGCAAAAGCTAAAGCATAAGGAAGTAAAAAAGTCATCTTAATAACAAATATTGCTCCAAGAACACCTGCAATAGGTTCAACTATTCCAGAAGCTTGACCATAAATAAAAGCTCGTGTTCTACTCATTCCATCTCTTCTTAACGGAATAGAAACAGCAGCACCTTCAGGAAAGTTTTGTAATCCAATTCCAAGTGCAAGAGTCATAGCAGCAATCAAAGTTGAAGTATCACTTTCAGCAGCAGATAAAGCACCAAAGGCTACTCCAACAGCTAATCCTTCAGGAATATTATGAAGAGTTATTGACAAAACCAATAAAACACTTCTTCTAAGTTTTGTTGAAACACCCTCAGCTAAAGAAGGTTCTTTATTTAGGTGAAGATGAGGTAGTATTTTATCAATAATCCAAAGAAATACTCCACCAGCTAAAAATCCTATAACAGCGGGCTTCCATCCAGGTAACCCAATTTTTTCAGCTAACTCAATAGCTGGATTTAAAAGTGACCAAAATGAAGCAGCAATCATAACTCCTGAAGCAAAACCTAACATTCCATTTAAGACTTTTAAATTTATTGTATTAAAAAGAAATACCATACTTGATCCTAACATGGTGATAAAGTAAGTGAAAAGTGTAGCTATAAAAGCTAATAAAATTGGATCTAACTCTTTTAAGTATTCAATCATAAAAATCCTCCTTTCATAACAAGTCTAATTTATTTTACGTTTTAAATATTGATTTACCTTTTATTTAAAAAAGGAATTTATATAAAATTTTTTAATAAATAATTTGAAAAGATATCTTGTATGCGGAGGAGTTGATTATGGATTTTAAAAATATAAATATATTAGTAGGTATAGCAGCACTTTTTTCAACAGCAACTATAAAATCTTACGGTGTTGACCACAGTTCACACAAAGATATGGATAAGGATAAAAAATATAAAATTGAATCTAAGAGTAAGGTTTATACTGTTTTAACACCAATAAAAAATGTTATACCTGGAAATTTAAGAGGTTATAAAGAGTACGATGAATATGCACACAATTTGATGATGTCTAATAGTTCACAAATTTTTTTAACAAAAGATGTTGGGAATAATTTTGCGATTTATATGATTCCGCATCATGAAGCAGCAATCGTTTCTAGTATAGGTCTTTTAAAATATACAGAAAATGAAGAGTTGAAATCTTTTGCCAAAAGAATAATAGAGGCTCAAGAAAAAGAAGTAGAGTTAATGCAAACACTTTTACAAAATGGAGAGTTAAGGGGAGATGATAACCAAGAATATTTGAAAAAAATGCAAAAAATAAATTTAACTATGATGAAAAATATGAAATTTTATAATGAAAGTTTAAATAATGAAAATAAAATAATATTACATTATTTAAAGAATATGATTTATCATCATAAAGGTGCTTTAGAAATGGCAAAAGAGTATTTGAAATACGGCAAAAATGAAGAGTTAATAAAGTTATCACATGCTATTATTTTAGCTCAAGACGAAGAGATAAAAGAGATGGAGAATATGTTGAAAAAGGCAAACTGATGTTTGCCTTTTTCATTATAAAGTTAGAAATTTTTTAAATCATCTTCAACATTACTGATAGTTCCAAGACCAAAGTTTTGATTTAAAACTCCAAGTACGTTAGGGCTTAAGAAAGCAGGAACAGTTGGTCCTACATGAACATTCTTAAATCCTAAGTATAGTAGAGCTAAAAGAACTAAAACAGCTTTTTGTTCGTACCAAGCTATATTGAAAACAATTGGTAAGTCATTTACATCATCCAATCCAAAAGCTTCTTTTAATTTTAAAGCTATAACAGCAAGAGAATATGAATCATTACACTGTCCAGCATCTAAAACTCTAGGAATTCCACCAATGTCTCCTAAGTTTAACTTGTTATATCTAAACTTAGCACAACCAGCAGTTAAAATAACAGTATCTTTAGGCAGTGCTAAAGCAAATTCAGTGTAATATTTTCTATCTTGCATTCTAGCATCACAACCACCCATAACATAGAACTTTTTAATAGCTCCAGATTTAACAGCTTCAACAACTTTGTCAGCTAGTGCTAAAACTTGATTATGAGCAAATCCAGCAACAATTTCACCATTTTCTAATTCTACTGGAGGTTTGCAAGATTTAGCTTGCTCTATAATTTTACTGAAATCTTTTTTACCATGTTCATTTAAAGAGATATGCTTACATCCATCCATACCTGCTGAGTTAGTTGTATAAACTCTATCTAAGTAGTCTGCAATAGATCCTCTAGGGGGAACCAAGCAGTTACTTGTAAACAGTACAGGACCATTAAAATCTATAAACTCTTTTGTTTGATGCCACCAAGAGCCACCATAATTTCCTACTAAATTATCATATTTTTTAAAGAAAGGATATGATATACCAGGTAACATCTCTGAGTGAGTATAAACGTCTACTCCAGTTCCTCTTGTTTGGTCAAGAAGAGCTTCTAAATCTTTTAAATCATGCCCTGAGATAAGTATACCTGGGTTTTTTCTAACACCAAGGTTAACCTTAGTTACTTCAGGATGTCCATATGAAGATGTGTTTGCATTATCTAAAAGAGCCATGGCATCTACTCCTACTTTACCAACGTTTAAAGTCATAGCAACTAAACCATCTAATCCTAGAGAATCATCATCAACATTAGCTAAAGTTTCCTCTATAAATCTATATATTTTGAAATCTTCTTTTCCTAAGTTAAAAGCATGCTCAACATATGCACACATACCTTTTAAACCATAAATAATAGTTTCTTTTAAAGAACGAATATCTTCATTTTCAGTTCTTAAAACACCAACTTTTTCAGCAGCTTCTAAAATAGTTTCACGAGAATTCATATTTATCGGGCAGTTTATATATTTTGTATATTTTTCAGGTACAGCTATATTTTGGCTTGAAAGTTCAATTTCTAAAGCAGCTCTATACATTTCACCAGTTTCAATTTCTTTTATAATAGCACTATCACTAAAATTAGCATTTGTAATAGTCACAAAAAGAG
>JBOFUO010000031.1:0-10606 GCA_051652625.1 Cetobacterium sp. | reverse complement strand
AGTATGGTCCAATAGCTGCTGGAGCTTTTGTAGTGTTAATAAATTTTTTCATTATAGTACCTCCCAATTAAAATTTTGATAATTAAAGTTTATCATAAAATTTCTCTATAAACAACTATTGATATTATTGATTAGAGAGATGTTATAGCTAAGGGATAAAAGAATATTAATTGTGAAAAAAAGAACCGAAAAGAGAATGGAAGTGGTTTAATCATGCTTAAATCTCTAAATTTTTTGTAAAGTATATGTGAATCGTGTTAAACTACGATTGATTTGTTTTAAAAATAAACATTAAACGATAAAAAGTACTTTACTTTTTGTTACAAATAGAGTATAATCGATTCTATAAGAAAAAAAGTTTAGTTTGGAGCATTGTTAATAGTTTAACAAGCACAACAAAGAGAGAGGGAAGAATATGGAATTATTAAAAGGTTCAGTATTATTATTTTTGGTTTTAGCGTTCTTTACAGGTTTTAGTTTAAAAGCACCAAAAGGAATGAAAGCTATGGGTGCTCTAGCAGGAGCAGCAACAGCAAGTTTTCTAGTAGAAGCTTTTCAGTTATATGTTGGTGGAGATCTTTTAGGAATAAAGTTTTTAGGTGACGTTGGTTCGTCAGCAGGATCAATGGGAGGAGTTGCAGCAGCAATATTAGTACCATTAGCTTTAGGAGTTAGTCCTGTTTATGCAGTTATGTTAGGTGTTGTTTGTGGAGGAATGGGAATAATTCCAGGATTCATCGCTGGATACATAATGTCATTCATTATACCTAAATTAGAAGAAAAAATCCCTGATGGGTTAGACCTAATTGTTATTATTTGTTTAGCAGCACCTTTAGGAAGAGGAATAGCACAATTTACTTCTCCTGGAGTTACATTTGCTTTAAAATCAATTGGAGATATAATAGTAACAGCTCAATCAGCTAGTCCATATGTAATGGCATTCATCTTAGGAGGAGTTATAACAGTAGTTGCAACAGCTCCAATAAGTTCAATGGCATTAACAGCAATGTTAGGATTAACTGGATTACCAATGGCAATAGGTGCATTAGCAGTAATGTCATCATCTTTCATGAACTATGTGTTCTTTGATAGAATGAAGTTTGGAGATAGATCAACAACAATAGCTGTTGCAATCGAGCCATTAACTCAAGCAGACGTTATCTCTGCAAACCCAATCCCAGTATTCACAACGAACTTTATCGGTGGAGGAATCGCTGGAATGATCGTTAACTACTTTGGATTAATAAACAATGCTACAGGAACAGCAACACCAATCGCTGGTTTCGCAGTAATGTTTGGATTTAACCCTGCAAAAGAGGTACTTATAACAGCTGGTTTATGTGCTGTATCTGGTATCGTAGTAGGATTAGTTGGATCAATGGTATTTAAAAATTATAAAATTAAAACTGTTTCTGAAATAAGAGGATAATAGTTATTGATAAAAGCTCCAGTTTTCTGGAGCTTTTTTTTTACAATTGATAAAAAGTTGAAAATCATGTATACTCATGAAACTGTATTTAAAATTAATAGGGAGGAAAAATGAAAGAAAAAGCGACGGGAAGTTTTATAGGATTAGTTCCTTTTTTAGTATTTATAGGTTTTTATTTAGGAAGTGGAATTATATTAGATTCAATGGGCGTAGAGTTAGCTTTTTATCAGCTGCCAGCACCAGTTGCAATTTTCCCAGGGATAATAGCAGCATTTTTACTGTTCAAAGGAACTATTAAAGAAAAGTTTAGTACGTTCTTAGAGGGGTGTGGACATGAAGATATTATAACAATGTGTATAATCTATCTTTTAGCAGGAGCGTTTGCAGTTGTTTCAAAATCAATGGGTGGAGTAGAATCTACAGTTAACTTAGGATTGACTTATATACCATCAAACTATATAGCACCAGGTCTTTTCTTAATAGCAGGATTTATATCAACAGCAACAGGAACTTCAGTAGGTTCAATAGTTTCTTTAGCTCCAATAGCAGTAGGATTAGCAGATAAAAGCGGAGTACCTATGTCATTAGTTTTAGCTTCATTAATGGGTGGAGCAATGTTTGGAGATAATTTATCTATTATATCAGATACAACTATAGCTGCAACAAGAACTCAAGGTGTAGAGATGAAAGATAAGTTTAAGGTTAATATAAAGTTAGCAGCACCAGCAGCGTTATTAACTTTAATTTTATTAGTTATATTTGGAAAGCCTACTTCAACTCCTGAAACAGCAGAGCACCTTTTTAATATAGTTAAAGTTTTACCATATGTATTTGTACTATTACTTTCTTTAATTGGAGTAAATGTATTTATAGTATTGACATCTGGAATATTACTTTCAGGTGGAATTGGACTTTTCTATGGTAATTTTACTATGTTGAGTTATGCAAAAGAGATATATAATGGCTTTACAGGAATGACAGAAATATTCTTACTATCTCTTTTAACTGGTGGTTTAGCAGCAATGGTTACAAAAGCTGGTGGAGTTGAGTGGATTATGTCAACAATTGAAAAGAAAATTAAAGGTATAAAGAGTGCTCAATTAGGAATTGGAGCTTTAGTTGCTTTAACTGATATGGCTGTAGCAAATAATACTGTTGCCATAATAATAAATGGACCTATAGCTAAAAAGATTTCAGAAAAATATAGCGTAGACCCTAAAAAAACAGCGTCTGTTTTAGATATATTTTCTTGTATAATTCAAGGGATGATACCTTATGGAGCTCAAATGCTTATAATGCTGAGTTTTGCAGGAGGTAAAGTATCACCTTTTGAAATAATACCTTTACTTTGGTATCAAATGATTTTAGGAATAATTACAATAGGTTATATTTTTTATAATCCTAAAGAAGTTTAAAAGGGTGAATTCTGATGTCTGTTTCTAAAAATTATTTATATAATGTACTTTTAATTATAAGTAACACAGTTTTTCCAATTATAACTTTTCCTTATGTGTCTAGAGTTTTGATGCCTGAATATTTAGGGAAAGTTTATTTTGTTCAAGGAGTTGTAGCATACTTTGTAATTATCTCTGTTTTAGGAGCACCAAACTATGGAATAAAAGAACTTTCTAAGGCAAAAGGAGTTGGAGACTGGGACGAATTTAAAAAAATATTTACAGAACTTTTTTTAATGACTACTTTAAGTAGTGTTGGTTCTTTGTTAATACTTTTAATAACTATAAACTCTTATGAAAAGTTTTCAGCGGAAAAATTAATCTTTTATATTTTTTCAGCTCAAGTTTTATTTGAATGCTTTCATATAAATCACTTTTTTATTGTAATGGAAAATCATAAAAGAAGGTTAATAAGGTCATTTTCAATAAGAGTATTATCATTGGGATTTTTATTTTACTTTATAAAAACACCAAAAGATTACTATCTTTATGCACTACTTTTAGTTGTTCCTGAAATTATAGCAAGAGTTATAGATGTGTTTAGTGTAAGAAAATATTTTAACTTTAATTTTAAAGAGTTGAATTTTAAAAGACACATTAAAAGTATGCTAGTAATTTTCTTGTATATATTTACAATAGGGATATATGGAAGTATTGATACAACAATGTTAGGAATAATTGTAGGTGACAGTGAAGTAGGACTATATACAGCAGCGGTTAAGATGTATAAAATGGTTTTACCTGTAATATTAACCTTAGGAACCGTTTTATCTCCTAGAATAATAGGGGCAATAAAACGAAAAGAAAAATTAAATATCTATAAAAATATAGATATATTTATGGATTATTCATTTATAGTTGGAATACCTGCAACTTTACTTATGATGCTGTTGGCAAGAGAGTTCACTATTTTATTCTCTGGTGAAGGTTTTATAGGGTCAATAAATACTATGATAATAATGTCACCTTGCCTAGTGTTTTTAGCTATTGGGTCATTTATAGGTGGTCAGATAATGCTACCAAACGACATGGAAAAAGGAATATTAACAATATCTATACTTGGAGTTTTTTTAAATATAGGATTAAATTATTTCTTAATACCAGTTTACCTTAGAAATGGAGCAGCTATAGCAACATTAATAACAGAAGTGGTTATATCATTAGTAAAAATGAATATAATGAAAAATTTATACAAAGATTATAGAATTTTAACAAAAGATAGAATAATAACAGTTTTGATAGGACTTTTAGTTTCGATTTTGATATATCTAAAAATCGATACATTAAGAGAGTATGGAAATATTTTAACATTATTAATTGTTCCTGTAATATATGGAGTTGTATATTTTGGATTGTTAATTCTATTTAAAAATGAAAGAGTTTTTATGTGGATAAAGTTCATAAAAAAAAGATTGCATGTTTAGTGCAATCTTTTTTATTTGTATGCTTTTTCAAGGTTTTCTTTAAGCTTAGACATGCCGTTATTGTTTAAGTGGATAATAGGAATGTTTTGAGTTTTACAAACTTTATTACAACTATTTAAAAGGTTGTGGCTAACTAAATTAGTGAATATTATACACATTTCACAGTTTTTAATTTTTTTACAAAAATCAGGGCATTGAGTATTATATACTTTACCTTTTAATTTGTAAGATTTTAAAAGTTCTAAATACTCTCTTTCTCCTCTTTTTAAACCACCAACAATAGCAACCATTTTAACTTCCCCCTTAAATTAAGAAACTTTTATATTTTTTATATTTTCTTTATTTTTAAATTGTATATATCTATCGCATTGCTTTTTTCTATCATATCCAAGCATGATTCCTAACATGAAATCTTCTTCTGCTGTATATTGAGATAAGTTTGATTTATTTATACTCTTGATAACATTGATACAAGATTCATCTCCAAAGAAAACATTGTATCTACCATTTTTTATTTTATCTAATTTATATGCTATATTTTTTGATTTCAATCTTTCTTCAACAAAAGCAAGAAGGTCTTCAGACACAGTATGTAAAATTAAATTTCTAATTCCTTTTTCAAATTCATATATATGATGAATAAAAACTTGCATAAATCTCCTCCAAAAATGTGATAACTTATATTAACACAAAAAACTTTACAAGTCAATTAGTTTTATAATCAAAGTATTTAATTAAAAAAGTAAAGTGGCTAGCCACTCTACTTCTTGAATATTAATTTTTCAATTAAATTTACCATACCATTGTTATTATTTGAAGTTGTTATGAATTTACAAATATCTTTAATTTCAGGTTTTGCATTTTCTACACAAGCAGCTAAACCAGCAACTTTTAGCATTGGTAAATCATTGTAAGAATCCCCAACAACAATAACTTCTTCGATGTTTATTCCAATTAAATTTGCTAATTTTAAAAGAGAACTACCTTTATCAACACCTAACTTTGTAACTTCTAAGAAAAATGGCTTTGAAATAGCAATAGAAAAATCTTTACCAAGTTCATTTTTTAAGTCTTTTTCTACAGTTGATAAATAAGTTGGATCTTCTAATAAAATGCATTTAACACAATCTTTATTTATAGTTTGCTTAAAGTTTTTTACTTTTTCAAAAGGCATCTTAGTTAAGTCAACTTCTACTTCAATATATGAACTGTAACTTTCAGAAATAATAGTATCGTCTAAATAAGTTATTATTTCAACATTTTTTCTTTTACTAAAATCATAAAGAGTGTGAATCTCTTCATGAGTAAGAGTTTCTTCTAAAATGTTTTTATCAGTTTTGCAGTCTGTAATAATAGAACCATTGTAAGATAAAATATAACTTCCGTATTTAGCTAAATCCAACTCTTTGGCTAAATCTTTCATGGCATATGTTGGCCTACCAGAAGCTAAAACAAATTTAATACCAGCTTCTTGTGCTTTGATTATTGCTGATTTATCTTTTGTAGAAATTTTTCCTTGAGAATTTAATAGTGTGTCATCAAGGTCAGTTACAATCATTTTGTATTTCATAATTTTCCTCCCAAAGCTTAATAAAAAGTTTAATTCCCTCAAGAAGAACTTTTTCATCAAAATTAAATGTAGATGTATGTAGTGGAGATGTAAAGTTTTTTATTACATTTTTAGTTCCTAGTAAAAAGAAAAGACCTGGAACTCTTTCTTGGTAAAATGCAAAATCTTCTGCTAAAGCTAAAGTTTCTCCTTCTACAAAATTAAATTGTGTTGATGATTTAAAAAATTGACTATATAAGTAAAGGTTGTTTATAACTGGAGGATAAAGAATTCTAAACTCGTCCTCTATTTTAACGTTAAAAGATATTTCAATACCACGATGTATATCTTTCATTCTTTTTATTATATTGTCAGTGTCTTCTTGAGAATATGCTCTAATTGTACCATGAAAGTTTATAGAATCAGATATGATATTTCTAGCAGTTCCACCACTTATTTTACCAACAGTAATAACCCCTGCACTGAAAGGAGATAAGTTTCTAGAAATTATAGTTTGATAAGAATCTATAATTTTTGTAAAAGATATTAGTGGGTCATTTGTTTTGTGAGGCATTCCACCGTGACCACCCTTTCCAATTATTTTACAATCAAACTCTGTAGCTTGTGCAAAAAAAGGTCCTGCTTTAGTTGAAATGGTTCCTTCTTCTAAATCTGGGAAAAGATGAAAAGAATAGATTTCTTTAACATTAAATTTTTCCAAAAGACCTTCGTTACATATAAATTTAGCACCACCAGGACCTTCTTCAGCGGGTTGGAAAATCAAAAGAGTGCTTAGATTTTTAACTTTAATAGTTGTTAAATATTTAGCAAATCCTAGCAGAGCAGCGGTGTGGCCATCATGTCCACAAGCATGCATAAATCCTTTGTGTTCAGAGTTAAAATCACAACAATTATCTTCTTGGATAGAAAGAGCATCAATATCAGCTCTAAATGCTTTGCAATATTCTGAGATTCCTGGGATATAAACATAAACTCCTGTACCTGAAATTATAGTTGGAGAGTATCCCATATTTTCTAATTCTTCTATTATATATTTTTGTGTTTTAAACTCTTTAAAACCAACTTCGGGAATTTTATGTAAATCCCGTCTATACTTAGTAACCTTTTCTAATAAAAACTCCATAAAAATTACCTCCAGCTCTAATAAATTACTCTATAATATGATTTTTTATCAATAAAAACAATAAAAAATAAAAAACATTCAAATTATATGAACTACTTTATATAATAAAATTAAATGAAACCAAGAAAAATAGAGTATAAAATAGAATATAAAAAATATAAAATTGATAAATTTAAAATTCAATTCAAAAGAAGTAAAATATAAAGAAAGATTACGGGGTGGTGTATTTTGAGAATTGTATTAAAATATGGTGGTAGTTCTGTAGCTACTTTGGAAAAAATAGAAAAAATAGCAAATTATATAAAGAGTTTAAAAGAAAAAATAGATGAAATAGTAGTTGTAGTTTCTGCAATGGGAAAAACAACAGATGAACTTTTAAAAAAAGCACAGTATTTCACATCAACTCCTAACAAGAGAGAGATAGATATGCTCATTACAACAGGTGAACAACAAAGTATAGCCTTATTATCTTTAGCTTTAAATGCAGCAGGATGTAGAGCAATTTCTTATACAGGTTATCAAATTGGATTAAAAACAGTTGGAGAATATGGTGATAGTGAAATTGTAGGCGTTGATATTGAATTTTTAGAAAAAAAACTAAAAGAGAATGGAGTTTTAATTGTTGCTGGATTCCAAGGTGTAAATGAAATTGGAGATATAACTACTTTAGGTAGAGGTGGGTCAGATACAACAGCAGTAGCTTTAGCAGGAATGTTAAAGTGTGAATGTAAAATATATACAGATGTAGATGGTGTTTACACAGATGACCCAAAGAAAAATGTTACGGCAACAAAAATTTCTCGAATATCTTATGATGATATGGAAAGCATGTCTAGAAATGGAGCCAAAGTAATGGAAACAAAGGCTGTTATGATAGGTAAAAAGTATAGAGTTCCAATTTTTGTAGGAGAGAGTTTAGGGAATGAAAGTGGAACTTATATATTTGATTAAAAATAAATTGAAATTTCTATAGATAAAAGATAGTATAGAGATAGAACAGGGGTTTTATTAAATAATTTAATAGTGGAGGTTAGATATGTTTAAAGGATCAGGAGTAGCACTTGTTACACCATTTAATGAGGATATGAGTGTAAATTATTTAGAGTTATCAAAATTAGTTGAATACCATTGTACTAGTAATACAGATGCATTAGTAATTTTAGGAACAACAGGAGAAGCAAGTACACTAAGCGATGATGAAAAAATAAAAATTGTTCAGACTGTTTTAGAAGTTAATAAAAAAAGATTACCAATAATAGTTGGAGCAGGAAGTAACAATACTATTCAAGCCATTGAAATGTCTAAAAAATATGAAAGCATGGGTGTAGATGGATTATTGTTGGTGACACCTTATTATAACAAAGGAAATGAAGATGGCTTATACAAGCATTTTACTTCTATAGCTGATTTTGTAAAGCTTCCAATTATGCTCTATAATGTTCCAGGAAGAACAGGGGTTCATCTTTCTTTAACTCTATTAAAAAAATTAGCAAAACAAAAAAATATAGTTGCAATAAAAGAAGCGAGTGGAGATATTTCTTATGTCTCAGAAATTGCAAGATTAATTCCAGAGTTAGATATATATTCAGGGAATGACGATATAATTGTACCGCTATTGTCAATAGGAGCAGTTGGAACAGTTTCTGTTTTAGCAAACATAGAACCAAAAGTTGTACATAATATGGTTTATAGCTATTTAGAAGGAAATACAAAAGAAGCTATGAGGCTTCAATTAAAATATAATGGTTTAGTAAAAAGTTTATTCTTAGAAGTGAATCCAATTCCAGTTAAAAAAGCGATGAATATCTTAGGGAAAAATGTTGGAGGATGTCGTCTGCCTTTAGGAGAGATGGATGAAAAAAATATAGAAATTTTAGAAAAAGAGTTGAAAATGGTTGGTGAGTTAATTTGAGAATAGCTTTACACGGAACAGGAACTATGGGTAAAACTATAAAAGAGTTAGGTGGAGAGAAAATAGTATCTTTTGTTGATAGCATAGATAGTATAGATATAGATGAAAAAATTGATGTGGTTATTGATTTTTCTCATTTTAGTAAATTGGATGAATTGATAGAACATTGTACTCTAAGAAATTATCCTCTAGTTATTGCAACTACAGGTTACACAGGAGCGACATTGGAAAAAATTATAAATGCTTCAAAAACAATTCCAATACTATTATCTTCTAATACTTCTCTAGGGGTAAATGCATTAAATAGTTTGTTGAAAAAATTAGTACCTCAATTAGAAGATGGTTTTGATATAGAAATAGTAGAAAAGCATCACAATAAAAAAATAGATTCACCAAGTGGAACGGCAATTACTCTTTTGGAAACTATACAAAATTCTTTAAAAGAAAAGTATACTGTTGTTAACGGAAGAAAAGGTGTAGCTAAAAGAGATTTTAAAGAAATCGGAATGCATTCAATTAGAGGTGGAACGATAGTAGGAGAACATAGTATTATTTTTGCAGGAGAAGATGAAATAATAGAGGTAACACACAAAGCTCTTTCTAAAAAGATTTTTGCGGTGGGAGCTTTAAAGTGTGCAGAATTTTTAAAAGATAAAAAAGCAAGATTATATACAATGGAAGATATATTTTAATTATATTGAGGAGGAACGATGATGTTAGAAACAGCAGAGGATTTAATAGGGTTTATAAAAAATTCAAAAAAGAAAACTTTAAGTAAAGTTTATATAAATGGAAGTGTAAAGTTTTGTAATGATGGGATTTTCTCTTTTAAAGGAGAAAATGGAGTTATTTTAGTAGGAGATTGGAAAGAGATAGAAAATATTATAGAAAGCAATAAAGAAACAATAGAAAATTATTTTGTAGAAAATGTAGCTAGAAATTCAGGGGTACCTTTATTAGATACAAAATCAATAAATGCAAGAATTGAACCTGGTTCAATAATAAGAGATAAAGTTAAAATCGGAGATAACGCTGTTATAATGATGGGAGCTGTTATTAACATAGGAGCAGAAATTGGCGAAGAGACTATGATAGATATGAATGCTGTTTTAGGTGGACGTGCTATTGTAGGAAAAAGATGTCATATAGGAGCAGGAACAGTTTTAGCGGGAGTGATAGAACCTCCATCAGCTCAACCTGTAATAGTAGAAGATGATGTTGTTATCGGTGCAAACGCAGTGGTAATTGAAGGTGTTAGAATAGGAAAAGGTTCTGTAGTCGCAGCAGGAGCAATAGTTATAAATGATGTTCCAGCTGGTTCTGTAGTTGCAGGAAATCCAGCAAAAGTTGTTAAGCAAAAAGATGAAAAAACAAATGAAAAAACAAAACTTGTGGATGATTTGAGAAAATAAGTTAAAAAAATAAAGATAGCGAAGCTGAAAAATTCGCTATCTTTTTTTTATTTTTTTAAAAAAATAAAAAAAGTTGTTGACTAAGTTTAAAACTTATGGTACTATTATTAATGTCAGCAGCGAAAACTGCAGACAAGAAAATTTAAGGACATTAGCAACCGAATAGAGAAAATAGTCAGAAATGTTGTGAAAACAACAAAATGCTAGTAATAGCAAAACCATTTAGATGGTTAAAAGGTGTAATGTAGTCTTAGGACTTAAAATATATGAATGAAGAGTTTG
>JBOFUO010000030.1:0-7211 GCA_051652625.1 Cetobacterium sp. | reverse complement strand
ACCCATTAGAAAATAGTTTGCTATTGAAATTTTTAACTCTTCTGCTTCACTAGTTTGCATTTTAAATTCAATTTTTATTCTATCTACAAAATCTACTAAAGATTTTTTAATTGTACTATCTAGGTGTTCATAATATTTTGTTTTTAAGAGGGTAATTGCAACAAACTCTTTCAACTCTTTTGATAAAATTTTTGAAATCTCCATCTTTTCAAATTCAAACATCACCTGTTCAAACTCTTTTTCATTTTCTAAACCGTGTTTATCAAAAACCAACTTACCCTTATATCGCTCTATTATTGCCATCGAATATATGGCATAAAAAGAAAATACTGATTTTCTAATTTTGAAAGTTTCTGTTAACTTTTTATACATATTTATACAAATTTCTTCATCTAAGATATTTACTTCTTCTAATAGAGATTTTCTTTGCATACTTAAAAAATCTCTATCCACGAATAATCTTGTTAAATTTTCACACAAAACCTCTGTTATCTTGCTTTCATTGTTACCTTTTAAAAATATACCTTTTGAGTTTCTCGATTCTAATAAAATATCTTTTTTTTGAAGCATCTCTTTTACTGCTTTAAAATCTTTTACAGCAGTAGTTCTAGACACACCAATACGTTGCCTTTCTTTTTCTAAATTTATATAACCATCCAACAGTATTCTTATACAATAAATCTCTTTTCTGTTATCCGAAGTCAATATATCTAATTTTGAACAAAAATCTGCAAAACAAGTATCACTGCTTTCTAAAGAATATATATTATTTATTTTTTTTACATAACTCAAACCTTTTTCTTTTAAGTATCCATTCAATACAGAGATGTTTCTTTCAATAGAGTTTACATCCAACTCTATATATTTAACGATTTCATCTATATGAATATCACCATGCAACAATATTTTTAATAATTTTATCGCTGTATTTGACATCAAACTCCCCTGTAATTTTAAATGTAACTTTTCATAACCTCTATTTTTCCATTTATCGATACTTCAGTGTTTGCAGGAATAAAGTAAGTATCACCTTTTTCTATAGCATACTCTACATTTTCAGAAACTAAAGTTCCCTCTCCATCTAAAATCGAATAAATTTTAAAGTTTTTATAAGCTTTATCATTAAACTTTCCATCTACTAACAATCTATCTATTGAGAAATACTCTCCTCTTATCAACTCTTCAACAGTTGCACCTTCAACTTTAATCTTAGTTCTAGACGCTTCAGAGCTTACCTCTACCTCTTCAGCAAACTTTATTACGTCACTAGCTTTATCCAAATGAAGCTCTCTTTTTACTCCGTTAACCTCTCTATCAAAGTCATATATTCTGTATGTTGTATCTGAATTTTGTTGAATTTCACATATTAAAATTGACCCTTCTAAGGTTCCATGAACAACTCCTGGTGCTACATCTATAAAATCACCTTTTTTTACACTTACCTCATTAAATAAATCTGTAAAATCTGATATTGCAACTTTCTCTTTATAGATTTCAGGGGTAATCTCTTTTTTTAATCCCAAAATTAGCTTTGCATCTTCACTTGCTTCCATTACATACCAAACTTCACTTTTACCAAACTCTTTTTCAACTCTCAATGCATATTCATCACTTGGATGCACCTGTACTGATAACTTATCATTTATATCTAAATACTTTATTAAAAGTGGAAACTTCTCTCCATATTTTTGAACAATCTCTTTACCTACTAAAGTTTCTCCATAGCTTTTAAAAAGTTCTTCTAAACTATTACCTTCTAACTCACCATTTTCAACATATGACATACCAGCAGGATGACAACTTACTTCCCATGATTCTCCGTACTTTTCGTCACTTGGCAATATGAATCCCAAAGTAGTTTCAAACCCTCTTCCACCCCATACTTTTTCTACTAAATTCTTCTTAAATTTTAATAAATACATCTTTCCTCCCACATCTATATATTCATTTTACTACTTCTATTGTAACTCTATTTTAAAAAAAAGTAAACAAAAAGAGAAGACAACTCTTCTCTTTTTTTTACTTTTATAACTATTATAATGTATTAATATTTACTGACTGAACATTTAAAGTTCTTCCATCTTCAGACATAGGAATTGTGATTTCTCCAGCCTTGATTTTTTCGATTATTTCAGCTTTTCCAGGAACATTTTCATCAAATCCTACTATTGACCAGTTTTTATCAACTTTTGGATTTAACTCTCCATTTAGATTTTCTGTAACATATCTTACAATTAAATCTCTTATTCTTCCACCATCTTGTAACTCTTCATAAGAATCATAATACTTATCTTTTGCAGTTACTAAACCTAGATTCATAAGACTTCCAAATCTATAGTTATTTATTGCAACTTTATACGTTTTAGCTTTATCAATTGGTGAACCTTTTATAGTAGCATCAACAACTCTTTCACCAGCTGGTTTTGAAATGTCCACTTTATAGTTTACACCATCAAACATATCATAGTTATATCCTCTTACTTTTGGATTAAATGATATTGTTACATCTCCAGCTTCTGTTTCGTTGTAGTAGGCCATTGACCACTCCATATACTTTAAAAGATTCTCTCCAGTCATATTTACACCCATCAATGTATTTGTATACTTATAGATAAATGCAACGTCTTTCTTTTTAAAATCTCCAGCATTTAAATTTGAATCAAAATTAAATACCGCTGCTGCTGATACATCTGATTTTGCATAATGATTTTGAACTTCATTTATAAGTTCGATAATAGCGTTATCTTCAATTTGAGATGTAGGCATAGTTGTAACTTTATCCTCACCTGTTATATAGTCAGTTTTTTCAATAAATTTAGCATTTACTTTTCCAACAACTTTATTTGCATCTTCTCTTGATTTATCATGAACATCTTTAAACTTCTCTAAAATACCTGCATCTGCATCCATACCTTTACTTTCGATATTTTTAGCAACTACATCTTGTATTTCCCATTTACCCTCTTTTTTCACCACTCTAATTTCACCATTAGAAACTCCCCATCCATAAGCTCCTGGCTCTAAAACAGTAGTTCCTTCTACATCAGTTACATATCTAGCATGCTCATGTCCTGCAAAGATTAAATCAAACTGAGGATAAGCTGATGCTAAATCAAATACTCCAGTTTTACCATACTCATCTTTTCTTCCTAAATGGAAAGCTCCTACAAGTACATCGTATTTACCATCTATCTCTTCTAAAGTTTCTTTTACAGATATCATAGGGTCTTCAAAAACAAGACCTTTGAAATGCTCTGGTGCTGATGCTTCCCACATTGGAACGTGTGGTGGTATTCCTCCTACTAAAGCTACTCTTACACCTTCAACTTCATATATTTGGTAAGGTAATACAAATTTAGAACCGTCGTCTTCATTTTCTATGTTTACAGAGATTACAGAACCTTTAAAGTTTTTAACATTTCTTAATAAAAACTCTTTTTCAAAGTTAAATTCGTGATTTCCTAAAATCCAAGCATCATAGTTCATAGTATTCATAGCATCTACCATTGGATGAGTTTCTAAGTTATTAAACAATTCAGCACTATTATCTTGAACAGTATCTCCGATATCCATTAATATTAAGTTTGGATTTTGCTCTCTTAAAGCTTTTACTATTGTGTAAGTTTTTGCAAATCCTGCACTCGCATCTTCTGAATCTATTCCATACTCATAAGGATAAATTCTTCCATGTACATCTGAAGTTGCTGCAAATGATAAAATTACCTCTTCTGGTCCTGCTGAACCTTTTTTTATAACTTTTTTCTCTAAGTTAAGCTTATTTTCTGAAAACTCTTTAACCTCTGTGTTTGTTGCTGTTTTAGGCGATTCTTCTTTTTTTCCACAACCAACTAAAGCGATTGATAACAAAGCTCCTAAAACAAAATATTTAGTACTTTTCACTAACTTCCTCCCCATTTCTTTTTATTAATAATATTGATACAACTGCCGTTATAGGTACAGTTGCTATTATTCCTATACTTCCAGCTAAAGCATTCACAACTTCAATTGCTATTGCTGGTATATTGATAAACTGCTGATAAACCATTCCATATCCCCATATCATCATCATTAGAGGCAAAGAACCTCCTGCAAAAGCTAGGATTAATGTATTAATCATAGTTCCAGTTATATCTTTTCCTATAGCCATTGCTGAATTAAAAAGCTCTTTGTTGCTCAGACTACTTTTATGGCTATATATTTCATTTACAGCTGACGAAATTGACATAGCTACATCCATTACAGCTCCTAAAGATGCTATTAGTATTGAAACAAATAACAATCCTTCTATTTTCAACCTAAAGTCTCTTGTTATATAGAGCAGTTGCTGACCTTCTGATAGATTCAATCCACTTAAATTCATAATCTTACCAAAACTATAAGAGATTAAACCAGCTATTGTTATTCCACAAATTGTACCTATTATTGCAGAATAGGTTTTTCTATCATAACCTCCAATAAGTAAGAAACTTACTACTATTATTATTGAAGATAAAAATATGCTCGTAGAGATTGGGTCAATACCTTTAAATAAGAGTGGTATTAATACGTATATTATTACAGAACCTGTGAATGCTAAAGCTAAAAGAGATTTCACACCCTTCATTCTACCGAGTAAAACTACAGTACCTACAAATATAGCCCCTAAAAAGTATATTGAATTATCTCTTTTTAAATTGTACAACCAAACTGTTGGAGTTTTATTTTCCTCTCTAACAGTAAATATGGCTTTTAAATCTACCGTTCCATAAACATTATTCAGAGCTCCTAAAGAGTTGTAAACTTCAAATTTTTCACCTTTGTATTTACCCTCTAAAATTTGAACCTCTAATGTTTGACTTCCTCTAAATTTACCCTGTACAATTGGGTCTTTCATTAAATCTTCTTTTACTACTTTAACAATTTTACCTGCTACAAACTCTTGTGGAAATTTGATTTTTCCTTTTAAACCTGTACTTAATTTTGGTGAATAAATAGCCATCATAAAAATTGAGACAACTACTAATATTGGCAACAATACCTTCTTCATTCCTACCTCTTGTCCTATTTAAAGTTATTTATATTCAAAAGTATAACATTTTTTTATAAAAAAATCTCTTTTTTATTTGACTAATATGACTTTTTTTTGTATGATTGTAGCAGATATAAAAACTTTTTTAGCGAGGTGTAAAGAATGTCAGAAGAAAACATAAAAAAATTACTAAAAGGTAAAAATGTTGATGAATTATTGAACTTACTTATTCTCGGATTAGAAAATAGAGATACAAAAACAAATGTTATACAAACCTTCCAAAATATAAAATCAAATACTGAAACTGCTTAATTATAAAAGCTCTCTAAAATTTAGAGAGCTTTTTTTTATCAAAATAGTTTCAAAATTATACTACATTGGCACTTCTCGATTTTGAATCTTTTTTTCATTATAAGTTTAAAAATTTATAGTTTGACAAATTATAAATTTATTGATACACTTATCTAATAGAAATTATTTAAAAGGAGTTTTTTATTGAAAAAATTTAGTTTATTCGTTTGTATTGCTAGCTTTATCGGTTCTATTAACTGTTTTGGAAGCAACTTAAAAACAGCTGAAACTACATCTATTCCTGTCGAAGTTAGAGTCGAAATCGTTCAAGGAATTAAAGTTTCTGAAAAAATTAAAATTAATAATAATTTAATATCTATAGAAAATAGCGACGCTAAAAGTGTTTCTATCAACAAGCAAAAGCTTTCAAAGAAAAACAATGTATTTTCATATGATTTAAAAAATAATGAGAAAAAATTCATTGAAGTAGATATAAAATTATAGGAGGTTTTTTTGAAAAAATTGTATGCTAGCTTTTTATTTTTACTTGTTTCAACATTATCTTTCTCTATGGTTATTTATCCAAAGGAGTTTCAAAAAGATATCACAAAAGGCAACTACGAAACCTACTCTATAACAAATGATACTAATGAAATTAAAATATATAAAATAGATATAGATATAAAAGATGGTATAGAAAGTAAAATTTTTCCTAAAGTTTTCACTTTAAAACCTAACGAAAATCAAAATGTTAAAGTTTTCTTAAACCCATCTTCTAACTTAAAAGATGGTGCTTATACTGGAAACATTTTAATTCAAATAATCCCTACCCGTATTAAAGAGCTTAATAATTTAAAGCTGAATATCCACATGGATGTTTTAGCTTATATAAATAAAAATCCCCTTATTTAAAGGGGATTTTTATTTTAAATTATATTTTTCATAAATATCATTGTAAGTAAAATTAGTGTCGTTATTGTAATCTTGTCTTCCAAATCTAAACCCTCCTATTTTTACTAATGAGAGTATTTTAACATTTATTCAAAATAAATTCAATTTCTATTTTAGATGTATAAGTATTTGAATTGTCTTTTGATAAACTCCTGGAGGGGTATTTCTGATACTGTTTCCATCTAATGTTCCAATTAATGGAAGTGTTCTTTTCGAGTTATTTCCACTATTTACAACTTCACTACCTAAATACAAATCTTTTACTAAAAGAGTTTTAGCATCATTCAAATACAAACTATTTGTTAAACTACCATCTAAATTAGGTTCAGAAACATCCAGAGAGTAATCTGCTTTAACTGTACCACTATTATACTCTAACTCTATAGCTGTCTTCACAGTTTTATCAGCTGAATTTCCTGTTTTATATACCTTTCCAAAATTCAACTCGCCTATAGAAGCAACAAAGAATTCTGGACACTTTACATTAAATTTATATTGATTAACTATATTGTTAGAGCTATCCTTATAATCCAATGTAAATTCATCAGTAGAGTTATAGTTCCATCTCAATGGCTTTATTTTCAAATCTCCATTTGTTTCTTTTGTAACTCTGAAAACAGTTCCATTTGTTAATGTTATCTCTGAATTTGTTAAAGCACTTAAAGCTATTCCATTTATAAATGCTGATTTTGAATTTCCTAACCATTCTGGATAATCTCCATTCAATAGTTTTAAATCCAAGACTTCACTTTGATAAGTTATTCCTGTTGAAGTTATAGCTAAAGGATTACTATTAAGCTGACCATCAGCTGGGTTATATCTTGAACTTATGACTAAATCTATTTCACCCATTTTAGTAGTTGAACCTTCTATTCCAGAGTTTATACGTATGTTACTTGTTCGTCTTACATCTCCTGACGGGTCAATATGCTGTAATATAAAATCGTAAAATTGTGACCCT
>JBOFUO010000029.1:0-31909 GCA_051652625.1 Cetobacterium sp. | reverse complement strand
TCACCTCTGAACATTCTCTTCTGTAGGAGCGTTCAATCAAGGTGTCACTTAAATACAGATTACCCTAAGTAATTTCTCTAAGCTATAGGGGACATTTTAGAGGATAGCTTTAGTTAGCCCTGTTTGCGGGAGTAACTATCGCGAATCTGAATAGCAAACTAAGCTTGTAGAAGCTTATGGCGCTTGCAATTTTGGACACGGGTTCGATTCCCGTCATCTCCACCAATGAATATTACAACTTAATTATTAGTTGTTGAAATAAAAAAAGCCACATTAATTTGAATTAATGTGGCTTTTTTTATATTACTCTTACTAAAAACCCTTTTAAATACTCTGTTTCAGGAACTGCTACTGAAATTGGATGACATGGACTTTGATGTAGTTGATTAACAATTATAGTCTTAACTCCAGCATCTTTAGTAGCAAATGCTAAAGCCATTCTTAAATCTGAGCTAGTTACAGCTCCACTACAGCTATAAATTGAAAGGAATCCACCTTTTTTAGTTAGCTTTAATCCATTTAAAATTATATCTTTATAAGCCTTTAAAGCTTTAGGTAAATCTCTTCTATTTGGTGCTAACTTTGGAGGATCTAAATTAACCAAATCCCATTGACGACCTTCTTTAACTAAATCTCTTAGAACATTAAAAATATTTCCCTTTATATATTCAACATTTTCATAAGAACCAAGATTTTTTTTAGCAACATTTAAAACATCTTCACTAACATCTATCAAAGTTGATGAAGTTGCTCCATTTACCATTGCATGCAAAGAGAATCCACCTGTATAGCTACAAACATCTAAAAAGTCCTTACCTTTAGATAAACTTCCCATTAAAACTCTATTATCTCTTTGATCTGAATAGAATCCTGTTTTTTGTCCTTTTAAATCTATTGTAAATTTAGCTTTACCTTCATAAATTTGAAGCTCATCTGGAACCTCTCCAAAAATTACTCCAGATACTTCTGGAAGCCCTTCTAATTTTCTTCCATCACCTTCACTTTTTTCATAAATTCCTTTTAAATTTGGAACTTCTTTTTTTAATGCTTCTACTAAAAGATTTTTATCTTTTTCCATTCCTAAAGTTGAAGCTTGAATTACTAAATAATCTCCAAATCTATCAACTATAACACCTGGTAAAGAATCTGATTCACTATGAATCAATCTATAAGCATTACTGTTAATTCCAATCATCTCTCTTAACATAAGTGCTTCTTTTACTTTCTCAGAATACCAATTTAAATCTATTTTTTTATTTACATTTTTTTCTAGCATTCTTAACATTATTTTTGAATTTTTATTGTAATGTGCATAACCTATGAACTCTTCTTTAGAGTTATAAACTTCTACAACACTTCCACCTTCAGGCTTTCCTTCTATTTTATCTACCGCTCCTGAATACATCCACGGATGACCAGTATACCACATTTTTTCTCTATCTTTTTTTATAAAAATTTTACTCAATTTGTCACATCCTTTTTTAGAAAATAAAGTTATTTTACATTATATAGTATAACTATATTTAAAAAAATACAACCAAAAAAAAAGTCGTATAAACATTTGTTCATACGACTTCATAATTAATGTCCGCAGCTACATCCACATCCTGCAGATGATTCTTTTTCATCTATAAATTTAGCAATTTGGTCTAAACCTACATATGATTGTGTTCCACTACATTTTTCTACTACTAAACATGGTACAGATCTTATCCCATACATTGTAGCTAAATCTTCATTTTCTATAGCATTTAAAATTTCTACTTCTTCCATTCCTGCTACTAATTCTTTTGCTGGCCCACAATACTGACAAGTTGGTGTTGTAAATAACATAATTCTCATAATTAACTCCTCCATTTATACTTTTTCTGTATATAATACATATTCTATAAAACTTTAGTTTAAAAGTCAAGAATTTTTATTTTAATTATATTTATCTAAATATAGTTCTTGGTAATTATTTTTATTTCTATTTTTTTTACTTTTATTACCGACTAACGAATAACTACCATCTTTATTTTGTATTCTTAGTTTTGTATTATCATTTAAAATATCATTTAAAAGTTGAAGTACTTTTCTTTTACTTTGCTTATCTTTTAAAGGAAATATTGTTTCAATTCGACTATCTAAATTTCTTCTCATACAATCAGGACTACCTAAATATATTTCATCTTCTCCACTGTTTTTAAAATAGTATATCCTATCATGTTCTAAAAATCTACCCACTAAACTATAAACTTTAATATTTTCACTTAAATCAGGTATTCTACTTTTCAAACAACAAGTACCTCTAACTATTAATATTATTTCTACCCCTTCTTTTGATGCATCATAAAGCTTTTCTATAACACCTTGATCCGTAAGACCATTAATTTTAATTATTATTTTTCCTACTCCATTTTCCTTTGTATTTTTAACTTCTCTATCTATAAGTTTATATATAAAATTTCTTAAATTAGTTGGAGCTACTACAAGTTTTTTCCATTCATCTATTTTTGAAAACCCAGTAAGTTTGTTAAAAAGGTTGCTTGAATCAATTCCTATATCTTCATCTTTAGTAAAAAATGAATAATCTACATAAAGTTTTGCTGTAGAATCATTATAATTTCCTGTACCTAAATGAACATATCTTTTTATTCCAGTTTCTTCTTTTCTTATAATGAGTAAACACTTCACATGCGTTTTTAAACCACTTAAGCCGTATACTACATGACATCCAGCTTCTTCAAGCTCCCTTGCCCACTTTACATTTCTCTCTTCGTCAAACCTCGCTTTTAACTCTACAAGTACAGTTACTTGCTTTCCGTTTTCAGCTGCTTTTTTAAGATACTTTATTATTGGAGAATCTCCGCTAAGTCTATAAAGAGTTTGTTTTATAGCTAAAACTTTTGGGTCATCTGCTGAAGTTTTTATTAAATCTATAACATGCTCAAAACTTTCAAACGGATGTCTTAAAAGAATATTTTTTTCTGTAAGAACTTTAAATATATTTTCTCCTGCTAACTCTTTATAGTATCTTGGGGGAGTTTTTAAGACCTTTAGGCTTTCCACTCCATTTATTTCTACAACTTCCCATAAAAAAGTTAAATCTAGAGGTCCTAAAACATGATAAAAATCTTGAACTTCTAACTCGATTTTATTTTTTAAAAACTCTAAACTTTTTTTAGAAATATTTCCCAGGTACTCTACTCTAACAGGATTACCCCATTTTCTATTTTTAACTTCTTTTTCTATTTCAATCAACAAATCTTCTGCTCCATTGTTATCATAAATAGCTAGTTCTTCATCTCTTGTAATTCTGAAATAACCTACATCTAATATTTCATATCCATTAAAAATTTTCTCTAAGTTATTTTTTATAATATCTTCAAGAAGAATAAAACTATTACTATCCGGAAGCTTTACCAATCTATTTATAACTTTAGGAACTTCAACTATAGCAAATGATATTCCAGCTTTCTCTTTTACATTTAATATCAAATTTATAGCTCCTCCATTCAAATGAGGAAAAGGTCTAAATATATCTACTGCCATTGGTGTTAATATTGGAAAAATAGTTTCCTTATAATAATTTTTTATAAAACAAAGCTCTTTTCCAGTCATTTCTTCATAATTTTTAATGCTTATTTTAGCTTTATCCTCTAGCTCTTTCATTATAGATATGTATAATTTATATTGTTTACTCACAATTTGAACAACTTCTTTTTTTATAAGCTTTAATTGTTCTTCAGGTAGATGTCCTGTTATGTCTCTAAGCTCTAAATTAGATTCATATTGAGCTTTTAATCCTGCTACTCTAACTTTAAAGAATTCATCAAAATTTGAGCTTACAATAGCTAAAAACTTAAGTTTTTCAAAAATAGGGTTATCTGAATCATCTGCTTCTTCTAATACTCTTTTGTTAAATTTTATCCAGCTTAGCTCTCTATTATAAAAATCATTTTCTTTATAGCTCATTAGTTACCACTCCTTTTAGAAACTAAAATTCAATTTCAAAATCGAATTTATTGCTGAATATTTTGTTATATTTAATCTTATTTCATAACTTTAAAATCTAATTCTTTATCAAATATATTTGTAAATTTTTTTTCTGATATAAATAAATCTATCATTTTCAAATCGCTTTCTTCTTTATCTTTTATATAAAAAATTATCTTTTCACTAGTAATTTCAATTTCAAAATCATTATTTTCTAACAACAAATTATCATAGAATATGTTGGTTATATTTAAAATTTTAGAAAGCATTAACAACTCTTCAATTTCTTCTTCTTTGAAGATATCTCTATATTTCTCTAATCCCTTATATTTTTTATTTTTTTTTGCCACTATAAGAGCTGATGCTATCAATTCTTTTTGCTCTATACCTTTTATTCCAAGATTTAAAATCATATATGCTGAATGTATTGGATAATTTACATAATTTATAACTTTACCTATATCATAAAGATAAGTAATTACTTTTATAATTTTTTCATTTTTAAGTTTAAAACTGTAATTTTCAGCTAACTTTAAATACATTTTTTTAAAAATTTCATATTGTTTTTCTTTTGTAAAGTGATTAATATTTAAAATTTCTATTATATCTTTAAATCCATCTTCAAATGGTTTTTCAATAACTTTTCCACACTCACTCAATCTTTCATAAAGAACTCCTTCTCTAATTCCATATCCACTTATAATTAAACTATCCAATTTAAAACATATTAAAATTTCTTCAACTGCTATAGCTGCTCCTATAAACATGTCTGCTCTTGCTTTAGATAAACCTTGAATCTCTTGTTTTTCTTTTAAATTCAACTCTTTCAAATTTTTTACAACAGCACTTACTCCATCTATATCTACTTTATAATTATGTAAAAGTTCAAGTGGATAATTATTCATATATAAATGAATGCCACCGATATTTCTTACTGTTCCTCCAACTCCTATTAATGGCAATCCTTTTAATTTATCTTTCCATTCTACATTTTTTAGATTTTTTCTTATAAATTCTCTTAAAATATTTTCATCTTTTTTTCCAAGCTTATTTCTCAAATCTACAATTTCTGATAATGTTACAGCACCAAAATTTAAACTTATTCTATCTAAAGCTTCTCTATTTTTAAAATAAACAATTTCTAAACTTGAACCTCCTAAATCTATTACAACACCATCCTTTATATCTAAAGTATTTATTGCTCCTTCAAATGAAAAATATGCTTCATCTTCTCCTTTAAATACAATTACATCTATCCCCGTAGTTTTTAAAATACTCTCCAGTAAAACTTCTCCATTCGTTGCTATTCTTAAAGCCGCTGTTCCAAACGCAATTATTTCATCTACGTTATTTCTTAAACACACCTTTTTAAATAATTGAAGTGTTTTCAATGCTAAATTTATTTTTTCTTCTTTTAACTCTTTTTTACCATTTATTCCTTCGCCTAATCTTATTGTTTCTTTTATATCTTCTATTGGAATAAACGCTCTATTTGCTGCTATTTCATAAATAACCATTCTTACTGAATTAGAACCTATATCAATAACAGATATTTTTTTCCTTAAACTCATCTCTACCTCCATAATCTCATTTTTCATTTTAGAAGTTTTTACAAGTTTTTTGCTCTTCTTCCTTTCTAAATAATTTTCAATATTTTTATTTTTGATTATAAAAGGAAAACTATAATTTTGTATGTAATCTTAATATAAGATAATTATAAATTACAGGGAGGCGTTTATGTGTCCAAATAACAATTCTACAGACCTTATTAATATAAAAGATTTATTACCAGAAGATATTCCTATTCTTCCACTTGTTATAAGACCTATTTTTCCAAACATTTTAACACCTATCGCTTTTAGTGGAGAAGATTTTTTAAAGGCTATAAAAGATGCTGAAGAGAATTATAACGGCTTTATTGGACTTGTTTTTGTAAAAGATATCGATGATAACGACTATTTCAACTCTAATTTATACGATGTTGGAACTGTTGTAAAAATAAATAAAGTTACTTCTATATCACAAGATTCTGTTCAAGCTATTGTTTTTGGAATAGAACGTTTTAAAAAGAAAAAAGTCGTTAATGGAAATTCTAAAATTTGTTGGAAAGTTAAATATAATCGCGAATCAACAGATTCTTCTATAGAATTGAAAGCTTATATGCTGGCTATTATGACATCACTAAAAGAAATTTTTGAAGTCAATCCTATTTTAAAAGAAGAATTAAAACTTTTAGTTTCTCAAGCATCTTATGATCATCCAAGTATTTTTATAGATTTTGTATCCTCTATGCTAAAAGCAGAAGCTAAAGATTTACAAGAACTTTTAGAAGAGCTTAATATAAATGGAAGATCCCAAAAATTATTAACCATGCTAAAAAAAGAGCTTGAAATTTCACAACTTCAAGCTAAAATATCAAGGCAAATTGATGATAAAGTAAGTAAACAACAAAAAGAATATTTTTTAAGAGAACAATTAAAATTGATAAAACAAGAACTTGGTTTAGAAAAAGATGAAAAATCTGCTGTTATTGATAAAATAATAGAAAAAATAAATCATATTCACTTATCAGCAGAAGCTGAAAAAATAGTAAATGAACAGTTAGAAAAACTTTCACTTTTAGACCAAAGTTCCCCAGAATATCATGTAGCTAGAACTTATATAGAATCTATTGTTGAACTTCCTTGGGGAGTTTATTCTAAAGATAGGTTAGATATAAAAAAAGCTAAATCAATTCTAGATAGAGATCATTATGGTTTAGAAGATATTAAGAATAGTATTTTAGAGTTTGTAAGTACTGTTATTAAAACTGGAAATGTTAATGGTTCGATTCTCTGTTTGGTTGGCCCTCCTGGTGTTGGTAAAACTTCTATTGGAAAATCAATTGCAGAATCTTTAAATCGAAAATTTTATAGATTTTCCGTTGGAGGTATGATTGATGAAGCAGAGATAAAAGGACATCGAAGAACTTATATTGGTGCTATGCCTGGAAAAATAGTTCAATCTCTAAAGCTTGTTCAAACATCTAATCCAGTTGTGATGATTGATGAAATTGATAAAATTGGAAATAGTTTTAGAGGCGATCCAGCTTCTGCTCTATTAGAAGTTCTTGATCCTGAGCAAAACAAAGATTTTTTAGACCATTATCTAGATATTAGGTACGATTTATCTAAAATTTTATTTGTTACAACTGCTAATCAACTAGATACTATTCCTAGACCTTTATTAGATAGAATGGAAGTTATACATCTTTCAGGTTATATTCTTGAAGAAAAACTTCAAATTGCTCAGAAATATTTAATTCCTCAGCAACTAAAAGCACACTCTTTAGATAGCAAAGAGATTACAATTAGCAAATCTGCTTTAAAATTTATAATAGATAAATATGCCAGAGAAGCAGGAGTTAGAACTTTAGATAAGTGCATAAAAAAAATTATGAGAAAAGTCACTCTTAAAATTGCAGAAGGTGATACTGATAAAATTAAAATAAGTGAAACTAATGTTGAGTCTTATTTAGGAGTTCCTATTTTTACAACTGAAGAACTTTACGAAAAAGAAATTCCAGGAGTAACTCTTGGATTAGCTTGGACCTCTTTAGGAGGAGCAACTTTATATATTGAAGCAACTAGTATTAGTAATAAAGATAGTGGACTTAAACTGACAGGACAATTAGGAGATGTAATGAAAGAGTCTGCAGAAATTGCATATTCATATATAAGATCATTAATATTTAAAAGTGATAATTTCTCTTCTGAAATTAAAGAGTATTTTGATAAAAATAGAATTCATTTACACGTTCCAGAAGGTGCAACACCTAAAGATGGACCTTCAGCTGGTATTACAATGGCATTAGCTCTTTATTCACTAGCAATGAACAAAGCGATTAGAAAAGGAATTGCGATGACCGGAGAACTAACTTTGACTGGTAAAGTTTTACCTATTGGAGGTGTAAGAGAAAAAATAATTGCAGCACGAAGAGTGGGAATCTTTGAACTAATTCTTCCTAAAGATAATAAAAAAGATTTTGATAGACTTCCTGATTTCTTGAAAGATGGAATAATCATTAATTATGTTGATTATTTTACAGATGTTTTAAAAGCTGCTATAAAATAAAAATTAGGAATGCTGAGCATTCCTAATTTTTATTTTAATTCAATTTTTTTTATAATCTCTCCTGATAAACTTTTTATATAAAAGAAATTTTCTTTAAATATTCCATAACTATTTAAATTACCACCTTTGGGTAATGTTATTGAACCTGGATTTAAAATAAATATATCTTCTTTTTTATACGTTACTGGTAAATGGGTGTGTCCGTAGATAAATATATCATTTCTAGATAAATTTGGAAGTTTCTCTTCATTATAAATATGTCCGTGTGTTGCAAAAATTCTTTTACCATTTAAAAATATTATTGAATAGTCTGCCATCATTGGATATTCTAATAGCATTTGATCTACTTCACTGTCACAATTTCCTCTAACTGCTATTATTTTGTCTTTATATTTATTTAAAATTTCTGAAACTTCTTTTGGATTGTAATCTTGTGGAAGAGGATTTCTTGGGCCATGATATAATTCATCACCTAAAATCAAAATATAATCCGCTTCTTCTTTTTTATAAGCTTCAAGTGCTTTTTTTAAAAAATAAGTTGAACCATGTATATCAGATATTACAAAAATTTTCATAGTTAAAACCCTCCTTTTTTCTTATTATATCTTAATTTTTTCTAAAAAAGAAGTGTTTTATATTATTTTTTTGTTACAAAACTCTTGCCTTTTCAATATTAAAATGGTATACTTTTGTCGCATATAGGTTTACCTTGTATGTTTATACTTAATATTTTTTGGAGGTTATTATGGCTCATAGAATTAATGAAGACATTTGTATTGGATGTGGAACTTGTGAAGCAATCTGTCCTGTTAGCTGCATTTCTGAAGTTGAGGATGGAAAAAGAAGAATTGATGAAGATCAATGTATTGATTGCAGTGCTTGTGCAGGTGCTTGTCCTGTTGAATGTATTTCTTCAGCTGAATAATTATTATTAGAGATCAAGCTTTGATCTCTTTTTATTTTGTATAAATTTATAATTTTGAAAGCAAATTTCTTTACATTTTTGTATTTTTATATTTTTATGATATAATAATAAGAAAAATGCTTGGAGGCCAACGTGGAAGACAAATTTTTAATTGAATCTTTAAATAACTTACTTAAAGATGATCTTTTTAAAATTTTAGCTAAGTTTAATATAAAAATTGCTAAAAGCACTGTAAAAGGAAAAATTATTGAAAAAATTATTGAAGCTTATCAAAATACATCTGTAACTTTTTTAGAGATATTCTCTAAAGAAACATTAGATTATTTAGCTCAATTTAATGATGAAAAAATCTCAGTTAATGAAGAGGAGTTCTTTGAATTTGAGGAACATTTATTACCGTTACAAAGCTTTGGATTTATTTCTAAAAGTGCTATAAAAGAAAAAGATAATAATCATTATACTATTTCTAAGTGGTTTATTGAAACTATAAAAACACTTTTAACAAATGATAAAAATCAAATTTTAATAGATAAATATCAAGAGCTTGAAATGCTAATTCTTGGAATCATTAGATTCTATGGTGTTGTTGATGAACACAAGTTATTAGAATTATTAGCTCCTACATTTGACGAAATGTCACTTGATAAAATACATAACTTTATAGATTCTAGATGGATACTTAATGTTTTCGTATCTAAACTAGAAGATTCTGGAAGTGGAGTTGTTTACTTAGTTGCAGACTCAGTTTCTGAGCCTGTAGATATTTTACATGAAACTATAAAATATGAAAACCTAGAATATAAAGTTTTAACAAATGATGAATATAAAAATTATTGGAATTATTTCTTCATTGAAAAAACTCAAGATGTTGCAGATTTAATAAGTCTTTTAATTTCTTATGAATTAGAAGGTGCACAAATTGGTTTTGAGATTACAACTATTATAGACAGATTAAAAAATAATCTTTCTATAGAGAATATTCTTACTGATGTTAAAACTAGAATTACATTTAAAAATTCAAATGACGAAGCAATCTTTACAGCTTTAACAACTAGAATTTCTAAATCTTTACCACTTTGGGTTTTAAAAGGAAATTCTTATACTGAAGTTTTCGGAGAAAATCAGCCTCCAAGAACAGTTAATAAAATTGGTAGAAATGATAATTGTCCTTGTGGTTCTGGAAAAAAATATAAAAAATGTTGTTCAAAATAAAAAAAATAGGAGCGAGCTCCTATTTTTTTATTATATTTGGTTTTTTTAGTCAATTTCTATACTTTTATAGTATAGTATATTCCATGATATGTCAAGATTTTTTTAAAACCCTGGTAATAAAATTGAAGCTCCTGGACCTATTGGAAGACCACTCATCATCCAAAGTGCTAAGAAAATTGACCATCCTATTAAGAAAACTATAGAGTAAGGCAACATTACTGATATTAAAGTTCCTAAAGATGCTTTCTTATCATACTTTTGCATAAACACAATTATCATTGCAAAATATGACATTAAAGGAGATATTATATTTGTTGTTGAATCTCCTATTCTATAAGCTAACTGTGTAAATTCAGGTGAATAACCTATTCTCATTAACATTGGTACAAATACTGGTGCTAAAATAGCCCATTTTGCTGAAGCTGATCCCATAAATAAATTTAAGAATCCTACTATTATAATAAATCCTATTACTAATGGTATCCCGCCAATCCCTGTATTCTCTAAGAAATCTGCTCCTTTTACTGCTAAAATTGTTCCTAAATTTGTATATCCAAAATATGCTATAAACTGAGCTGCAAAGAATACTAATATAATATATCCTGACATACCTTGCATTGATTTAGTTAACATATCCATTACGTCACTATCATTTTTTATTGTTCCTATTGATTTACCATAAGCTAAACCTGGTAGAGCAAAGAATAATACTATTATTGGAACTAATCCACTTCCTAAGAAATTCTTTCCTAAAGCTAAATAAATAGGTACTAATAATATTAGCATTAAAATTGTTGCTATTCCAGCAGATTTAAGTGCTTTCTTTTCTGAAACTGTTACCTCTTGGAAATCAGTAGAACCTTCACCAGAATATTTTCCTAATCTTGGTTCTACTATTTTATCGTTTATAAGTGTTCCTAATATTGTTATAACAAATGTTGAAGCCATCATAAAATACCAGTTTGCTGTTGGTAAAACTTCATAAGCTGGGTCTAATATTCTAGCTGCTTCTGTTGATATTCCACCTAGCAGAGGGTCTATTGTTCCTATTAATAAGTTTGCAGAAAACCCTCCTGAAACTCCTGCAAAAGCTGCTGCTAAACCTGCTATTGGATGTCTTCCGAATGACAAAAATATTAATGCTGCAAGTGGTGGTAACACAACATAACCTGCATCTGATGCTACATTTGACATTATTCCTAAAAATACAACCATTACAGTTACTAATTTTTTAGGTGTTGACAATGCTACTTTTTTTAATAAAGCTGCCATCAATCCTGAACGTTCAGCTATTCCTATTCCTATTATTGCAACTAAAACTGTTCCCAAAGGAGCAAAACCAGTAAAGTTTTTTACCATCGTATTAAATATATAATTTACACCATCTTTTGTCATTAAAGATTTTGTTGCTATTAGCATCTCTTCTGTCTTCATTGTTTGTCTATTGATTCCAACAAAATTAACCGACCATCCTAAAGCTCCACCAATTCCAGATAATATTATTACTACTACGGCTAATATTCCAAAAAGTGTTGCTGGATGTGGTAATGCATTTCCACCCTTTTCAATTATATTTAAAAACTTATCAATAAAACTTTTCTTTTTTACTTCGTTTTTTTTCAATTCAGTATTCATATTCCCCTCCATTTTGATATTTTATTTTCATTTTGATGTATAATGACCATAAAATTTCTATTGTTGGGTTAATAATATCATACTTTTGTACAAATTAAAAAGATTTATTTTATATATGTTTTATAAATAATATATATATCATTCGTCACTTTGCACTTTTTACGAACTTTTATTTGATTTTTTTAAATTCTTTATCTAAAGATGTTAATAATTCATATGAATTTTCTGTTACTAAAATATCGTCTTCTATTCTTACCCCACCAAAATTAGGTATATATATTCCAGGTTCAATAGTTATTATCATCCCTGCTTTCAAAATTTTATTTTCAGCTTTAAAAGATACACCTGGATATTCATGTATTTGTAATCCAAATCCATGACCCAGTCCATGGCCAAAGTAATCTCCATATCCTTTTTCTTTTATAAAATCTCTTGCTATTGAATCTAAAGTGTGAATTGAAACACCCTCTTTGACTTCCTTTATTGCTCTTTCATTAGCTTCCTTTACAACTTCATATATTTCTAAATGTTTTTCTGTTGGATTGTCTCCTACATAAAATGTTCTTGTTATGTCTGAAGCATATCCATTATAAAAACAACCATAATCTATAGTCAAAAAACCCTCTTCAATTATTTTTTCACTTGCCACTCCATGGGGTAAAGCTGATCTTTCATTTGAAGCTACTATAATATCAAATGAAGGTTTTGAAGCTCCTAGTTTTCTCATTTGATACTCTAATTCTGCTGCTATTTCTCTTTCTTTTACCCCAACCTTTATTTTACACATAGTTTTCTCTAAAGCCGATTCTGCTATTTTAATTGATTTTCTTATTGCAGAGATTTCTTCTTCTGATTTTATCTCTCTTTCTTTTATAAAAGTATCATTTAAATTTATATATTCAATCTCTGGAAAATTACTCTGAAACAATTGAAATTGCTCTAAACTTACATCTTTATTTTCTATCCCTATTTTTTTTACAGAAAACTCTTTTAACAACTCCCCTATTTTTTTTAATGGCGATACATTTTCACAAATTAATTGAAATCCATTTTTTTCAACTTCTTCTTTACCTTGTGAAACATATCTAAAATCTGTTATAAAAAATTTATTTTCACCTACAATCAAAGCTATTCCTGTTGTTCCTGTAAAGCCACTAAAATATCTAATATTAAGTAAACTGGTAATTAATAAAGCATCAACTTTTTTTTCTTCAATTAATCTTTTTAATTTCATAGAACACCCCTTTCAAATATTATTTTTTAGATATATGAATTGATCCAACATTGTATTTTCTTATTTCACTACCAATAAAAACCTCAAGAGTTCCATCTTCTGATATGTCTCCTGCAATTCCACTTTCTTCTTTTTCTAAAGATACGACATCTATTCTTCTTCCAAATAAATAATTAACTTCATTTATTTTCTTTAAAATATCATTCCATTTTCCATTTTTAAACTCTTTAAAATTATAAAAGAAATCTTTTACAATTATTTGAATTACTTCTTCACTGTCGTAATCTTTACCTGTTTTTTCCTTTAATGAAATACCTATATTTTTAGCTTCTTCTAAATTTAAATTATTTAAATTTAAACCTATTCCTATAATGTAATTATTTTTTATCTTCTCTACTAATATACCACTTATTTTTTTTTCATCTAAAAACAAATCATTCGTCCATTTGAATTTATAATCAAAGTCTTCTATTTTTTTTAGAGAATATAAAAGAGAATATCCAACTAAAAGAGGTAATTTCATATATTCATTTTCTTTAATATCATTATCATGTTTTAAAACAAAAGAAAATAGTGCTGCACCTTCTTTTGAACTCCATTTATTTCCTCTTCTACCTCTTCCTGCTGTTTGTATTTTAGCTATTGCTAAATCCTGTTCTAAAACATCTTCTTTTTCTCTTAAAAATCTGTTTGTTGAATCAATTTCATCAAATCTATATATTCTCATAATTTCTCCTTTAAATAAAAATTAGGCAGAAATCTGCCTAATTTTTTTAGTCGTTATATCCTTCTGGATTTTGTTTGTGCCACTTCCAAGCTGTTTCAATTATAGAATCTAATGAAGCATATTTTGGCTTCCATTTTAACTCTTTCATCGCTTTTTCAGAACTTGCAACTAGCTTAGCAGGATCTCCTGCTCTTCTTGGTGAAACTTCTGCTGGGATTTCATGCTTTGTTACTTTTCTTGCTACTTCAATAACCTGCTTAACAGAGAACCCTTCTCCATTTCCTAAATTGTAAACTGTACTTTCTCCACCATTTTTTAGTCTATCTAAAGCTAAAATATGTGCATCAACTAAATCCATTACATGTACATAGTCTCTTATACAAGTTCCATCTTCAGTTGGATAATCATCTCCGTATATTCCTATCTTTTCTCTTTTTCCTAATGCTACCTGTAAAATAATTGGAATTAGATGTGTTTCTGGGCTATGATCCTCTCCTATTTCTCCTGTTAAAAATGCTCCTGCAACATTAAAATATCTAAGAGCTGTATATTTTATACCATAAGCATAGTCATACCACTTTAATAATTTTTCAACCATCAACTTACTTTCTCCATAAGGATTTGTTGGTGTTGTTTCATCTGTTTCTAAAATCGGTATATTTTTAGGTTCTCCATAAGTTGCTGCAGTTGAAGAAAATACAATATTCTTAACTTCAAACTCTTTCATTGCATTTAACAAATTCATCGTTCCTACTACATTATTATCAAAATATTTTGCAGGATTTGTCATACTCTCTCCAACTAGTGAATCTGCAGCAAATTGAATAACTCCCTCTATTTTATTCTCTTTAAAAACTCTTTTTAAAAAATCTGTATCTCTTAAATCTCCTAAAGCTAATTTCACATTTTCAGGCACAGCTTCTACATGCCCTGTTTGCATATTATCTAAAACTATAACTTCTCTTTTTGCTTCTAATAAAGCTCTTACTGCATGACTTCCGATGTATCCAGCTCCACCACATACTAATATTGCCATTTTATCCTCCCACGGTTTTTCTTTATTATATTTTCTTTTCAAGGTACAGTCAATACTTTTAGAACTTTTTATATAGGTTCTTATTTTACTTATTAAATAAAGATTGTATTTATAAAAATAGCTAGATAAAAATCTAGCTATTTCTACTATCTTATTTTGTTTATAATTCCCATACCATATACAGGGCCTGTATGTGATGATATAGTTGAACCTATTTCCATTCTAGCTCTATAATCTAATTTTTTTGTTTTTTCTGCTATACTTCTAAGCTGATCTGCTGCCTCGAGTTCATTACGAGTTCCACCCCAACCAGTATACATTATAATAGAATTTTTTTCATTTTTTAGAATTTTTTCCATATAAGCTAAAGCTCCTCTTTCTCCAAGTGCTTTTGTCTCTATACAAACTTCTCCATTTTCTAATTTTAAAACAGGTTTTATTTTTAAGAAGCCACCTATAACTGATGATGCTCTACCTATTCTTCCACCTTTTTCTAAATACGACAATTCTTTTACAACAAAGTAAACCTTCATTTTAGTTTTAGTTTCATCAATCCATTCAATAATCTCTTCAAATGTTTTTCCTTCTTTAACTAATTTTGCAGCTTCAATTACTATGTGAGCTAAAGCAAATGTTACTGCTTTAGAATCAACAATCGCTATTTCATCTTCTTTATTTAGCATTCCTCTCGCTACTCTTGCAGCTTGCTGAGTACCACTTAATTTACTAGAAATATGAATAGAAATTATTTTTTTATAACCTTTTGCTAATAACTTTTCATATAATTCTTTAAACTCTGCTGGAGATGGTTGAGATGTCTTTGGTACTACTCCATCTTTTAATAACTGTTTCCAGAATTCACTCTTAGATATATCAACTCCATCTCTATAATATGTGTCTCCTGCTAATTTGATTTTTAGCGGTATAATATCAACATCTAGCCCTTTTATCATTTCTGGTGTTAAATCCGATGTAGAATCTGTTACAATCGCTATTTCAGGCATATCAGGATTTCTATTTGTTATATATATATAGTATGGATAGTTTTCTTGTCCAGCAACCAAATCAGAATACTTAACTGTTGATTTTATCTCTTTTAATATTCTGTTAGCTCCTTCTGTTGACCCTTTTCCAATACATGCAAATATATTTAAAGTTTCACTATTTACATAAGATTTATAAAGTTTTTCAACTATTTCTTCTAAAGTAGAAGCTCTTAACTTAATTTTTCCATTAACTAAAGCTATATAATCACCTTCTGTTATAACTAAGTCGTCAACTTTTGTATCTCTAACAGCTTGAGTTATTTCTATTGATGTATTAAATGGAAGTTGCTTTAAAATCTCATCCATTCCAAATTCTTTATTTTTTACAACATATTCTCCCTCTAACATTGTTTTAGTTTCTAAAACAATAACTTCTTTAGAAGATCTTTCAGCTGCTAATTTTGCTGAACCGATTATATTTTTATTATTAGGTAATAAAACTATTTTATCTGCTTTTATCTTATTAATACCCTCTTCAATATCTGCTACACTTGGATTTTGAGTTTGACCTCCAATCAATACCGCTGTAGCTCCATTATTTAAGAATAAATTACCTAGTTCTAAATTATCAACAACTGCAAAATAAGCTATTGGTTTACTATTTTCATTTTGAACTAATATTTTACCTTTTTTATCAGATTTGTAATTTTCTGCATCTGCTAAAAGCATATTTTTATGTTGGATTTCCATATTATCAATTTTTATATTTGATAAATTACCTAGTTTTCCAGCTATTTCTAATACTAACCCTGGATTATTTGTATGTATGTGTGTTTTTGTCTTTTTTGAACTTTGAGCACAAACAACAGAATCTCCATAATTTATTATTTTTGATTTATAATCATCTATATCAAAGTTTCCAGATTCAATAACAAATTCTGTACAATATTTAAATTTTATATCCTCAAAAACATGTGAAGTTGAATGTTCCATTATATCTTTTCTTTTTGCTTGAGACTGAACTATTCTTTCTAAATCATGTAACATCTCAGGGTCTGTTATTGATTTTTCAAATCCTTCTAATATATAGAATATTCCTTGTCCTCCTGCATCAACAACCCCAGCTTCTTTTAGTTTAGGTAATTGATTTGGTGTTTCTTGAACTGCATCTGCTGCTGCTTCTTTTAAATACACTAAAAATGGAATAAAATCATCAGCTGGTCCATTATATTTTTCTGCTTCTTCTGCAACTCTTCTAATTACAGTTAACATTGTACCTTCTACAGGTTCACTAACAGCTTTATATGCCTTTTCTTTAGCTAATCTAAAAGCAATCTTAACATCATCAACCGTTACTTCCTCTTTAGCTCTTACACCATCTAAGAACCCTTGTATAATTTGAGATAATATTGTTCCTGAATTTCCTCTAGCTCCTAAAAGAATAGCTTCAGATACTATCTCTGCTAACTCTTCCATATCAGGTTCATGGTTTAGTTTTATTAACTCATTTTCAACAGCTTGTAATGTCATAGACATATTTGTTCCTGTATCTCCATCAGGTACTGGATAAACGTTTAAATCATTTAAAACATCTGAATACTTTGATAACCATCTACTTGCTGCAATCAACAATTTAGTTAATCTTGTAGAATTTAATATTTTTACTTCTATATTCATTATTTGCCTCCATAATTAAAATGTAGGTGGATTTACCACCCAAAGAGCTTTAGCTCTTTTTTCTGTATTGTTTTTAAATCTATGCTTTTGGCTAGATTTAAAATAGAAACTATCACCTTCATGTAGGTTATGTATAGCTTCTTCTATATATATATCGATACTTCCTTCAAGAACAAATATAAATTCTTCTCCAGGATGTGTATAATAACTTCTTCCACTTTCTCCACCAGGTCCAATTTCATATAATATTGGTTCCATACTTTTCTCTATATTTGATGATGTTAAAAGAGAAATTGTTGTCTTTGAATCAATACTTTCTACAAATTTTCTTTCTTTAGCTCTAATTAAATCAGAATTCTTTTTTACCTCTTCATCTTCAATTAAATAACTAACTCTTACATCTAATGAATTTGCTATTTTTTTTAAATTTTCAATTGAAGGAGATGCCTTTCCTTGCTCTATTTGTGATAAAAAACTAGCTGATAAATCAACCTTTGTTGCTAACTCCCTAAGTGATAATGACTTCTCATTTCTACTTTTCTTTATTCTTTCTCCTATGCTCACTTCTTTACTCATCCTCCTCTAATATTTTATATAGTTCAAATAGACTATGGAGGACTGTTTTTTTTCTTATTTTTTCCCTATCCCCTATAAAATTAAATCTAAAACTAACAATTTTTTCTTTAACTTTTATTCCTATATAAACAAGACCTACTGGTTTCGATTCGTTTCCTCCATCTGGACCAGCTATACCTGTTGTAGAAATTGCTATATCTGTTTTTAAACCTGCAACCATACTTTCAGCTACTTCTTTACTTACAGCTCCATATCTTTCTATTATATTTTCATCAACGTTTAATCTTTTTATTTTTGATTCGTTACTATACGTTACTAATCCTTCTTTAAAAATTTCTGATACTCCTGGAAGACCTACTATTGTTGAAGACAGCATTCCACCAGTACAAGACTCTGCAATAGAAAATGTATAATTTTTCTTTTTCAAAAGATTTATAACTTTTTCTTCTATCTTTTCATCATCCTCATATAATATATAACTACCTATACTATTATATATCTTTTCCTTAATTTTTTCTACTGTGTTTTTTAATGTAATAAATGTTTGCATTCTTACTATTATACCATAATCTTTTACTAAAAATTCATATTCTATATTAGGTTCTATAAAAAACTCTTTAATTTTCTCTTCTAATATAGACTCTGGTATTCCAGAGATTATCAAATCTTTAATATAAATAGCATCTAATTTTTCACAATATTTATCAGTATAATATTTAAGGAATTTTGGAAACATATTATACAACTCTTTTGGAACTCCTGGAAAAGCTGCTATCCCATCAATAAAAAATGCTGGTGCCATTCCAACATCATTCATTATTGATATTGCACCCTCTGGTTTTTCTACTTCTTTTTTATTTTTTTCCAAAAATTCTATATTTATTTTTTTAAATTTATTTTTTAATTCTAACAACTCATTTTCTTCAATAATCAACTTTTTATTTAAAAACATTCCAATTGCTTTTTTAGTTAAATCATCATCCGTTGCTCCTAATCCTCCAGATAAAATAACCAACTCACTTTTTTCTTTTCCAAATTTTAAAGCTTCTGTTATCTTCTCTAGAGAATCACCAACAGTTAATTTATAATCAATTTTTATACCTACTTTATTAAGTTCTTCAGCCATAAAAATACTATTTGTATCTACAGTTGCTCCATTTAATAACTCTGTTCCTACCATAATTAAAGTGCATTTCATAAGAATCTACTCCTTAAAAAAATATTGTCCATATACAAACCATCAAGAAATTACCAATTACTCCCGCTAGGAAATCATCTAAAACTACTCCTACTCCATTTCCAAAAAATTGAGATTTATAAATAGGACCTATTTTTGTTATATCAAAAAATCTAAATATTACAAATCCTATTATTATAGCCATAACCGTTTCAAATATTCCAACTGGATTTATTAAAAATAATGTCGTTAAAAATCCCAATACTTCATCGATTACAACTCTTTGAGGATCCTTTTCTTTAAAAATCTTTTTCTCAGCAATATCACATATATAAACAGAAATCGCAAAGAATGTCATTAAAAACATAAAATAAAATGAATTATATATCATATTATTTGGAAATATTCTTTTAAGTAAAACTAATCCAATATAAATTGGTATTCCACCCAAAGTTCCAAATGTTCCTGGAGCTACTGGCATATCTCCTAATCCAAATACTGTTGCTAAATTCCTAACTAATTTTAAATTCATTTAAAAGACCCCTTTTTCATAGTTGTAAGATTTATATTCTCCATTCCCATCTAAAATATCTCTTATTTGTTCAGGTGTTTCTGTTGTAAATTCTAAAACTAATTCAGATATTCCAATACTTTCTAAATATTTTTTGTCTTCTAAAATATTTAAAGGTTTTTCTAAATATATTTCACTATTTCCTAAATCATTTTGAAGTATTGTAAACTTATCTCCTTGCTCGTTTTCGATAGTTTTTTCTCCTAAAGATAACTCTGTATACATAGCTCTTGGTCTACCATAAGCTAATATTGCCTTTTTTAATTTTGTTTCACCCATCTCTTCTAATCTTCTATAACTAATTTCAGGTGAAACAATTATTGTATCTACATTTTTTAATTCTGAAAAATGATCGAATGCATAACGATTAGATATATTTAAATTCCAGCCTAAAGTTATTTTTTCATTATTGTTATTAAGTGCTTGATATAAATTTGTTGCTAACTTATTATTTAAATCAATCTTTTCTAAAACCTCTTCTCTAGCTACATCATAACCTTTAAAATATATTTTTTCTATTCCTAAATTTTCTAAAGTTAATTTTTGAGATTCATTTGAAACTATTGCTGAAAGTATAGATTTTTTTTCTTCCACTTCTTTCTTCAATAATTTTTTAATCTCTTCTGTTGAATCCCTTCTATAACTTAAAGTTAATTTTTCTAGAAGATCCTTTACAACATCTCTTTTTAATTGTTTTAAAACTGAAATCGGTAAAAAAATATTTTCTTCAATATCTATTATCTTTAGAACTCCTTTAAAAGTTGTATCTCCAATTTCTAGAATTTTTTCTTCTATCACTTCTTTTGAAGTTCCTTTGTTTTTAGCTTTTTCTATTAAATCTATTGATTCTATTTCTGCTGTTATTAAATCTAATCTATTATTTAATGTTGAAACTTTTATTCTAGCTTTCTCTCCTATTTTTCCAATAAATTCAAATTCTATTAAATGTTTTTTATCTGTTGTTTTTAATTTTTGTTCTATTAAATCACTAATTTCTTTAGAATAATTCTTGTAAATATATTTTGTACCTTCTGGTAAATCTCTTAAAACCAATGTTTGACCTGGATTGGCTTCTTTATTTCCTCTTTCAAATCTTGTATCAATTTTATTTACATACATTCCACCTATTTTTTCATAATCTTTAGATAAGAATGTTATTCCATCACCTAAAATAACTCTTTCTTTTAATTTTAAATGATTTTCTTTTAATTCACCTAGATTTTTTCCTAAATGACTTGCAAATTCTTTATTCATTATTTCAGTTCTTTCTTTATAAAAATATCCTGTACTATATCCTCTGTTAAAAATTTGAGAACTTTTTTCTTCAACATTTTTTCCATTAATTAAATCTTTATAATAACTAACTGTTTGAAAAACATAGTTAGGCTCTTTCATTCTTCCTTCTAACTTTATGCTATCTATTCCTATCTCTTTTAATTTTTGAATTTCATCGTATCCGTAAAGCTGATCTTTTGGACTTAAAACATATCCCGACTCTTCTTCAGTTGATGTGTATTTTTTTCTACATGGCTGTGCACACATACCTCTATTTCCACTACGGCCACCTATAAAGCTACTCATATAACAATTTCCAGAATATGATATACATAATGCCCCTGATACAAATATCTCTAATTCTATATCTGTATTTTCTCTAATTTTTTTTATTTCTTCAAAAGATAATTCTCTAGGTAAAACAACTCTTTCAAAGCCTATAGATTTTAAATAATTTGCTTCTATATGATTCGCCACTGTCATTTGAGTACTTCCATGTAATTCTAACCCTGGATAATTTTCTTTAATAAATTTAGCCAATCCAAAATCTTGTACTATTACTGCATCTAAACCATGTTTATATAATTCTCTTAAATTAATCGAAATAGCTTCAATCTCAACATCCATCATTATTGTATTTAACGTTAAGAAAACTTTAACTCCTCTTTCATGAGCATAATCTAAAGCTTCTTTATATTCTTCTAAAGTTAAATTTACTGCGTTTCTTCTAGCACCAAATCCTTTTAATCCCATGTATATTTCATCAGCTTCTGCTTTTATTGCAGCATAAAATCTTTCAATACTTCCTGCCGGAGCAACTATTTTCATTATTTACCTCTCTTTTATCTCTTCTATTATTTTTTTTATTTTAAATTCTAACTCTTCTAAACTTCCATTATTTTCTATAAGAATATCCGCTTTATTATTTCTTTCATTTCTAGAAATTTGAGACAAAATTATTTTTTTTATCAAACTTTCTTCTATTCCATCTCTATTTTTAATTCTTTTTATTTGAATCTTTGGATCTATATCTACTACAATAACTTTAGTACAATATTTATCTAAATTAACTTCAAAAAGTAATGGTACATCAAATATTACAATTTCATTCTTATTACTATATTCTTCATAGTAATTTTTATAAACCGTCAAAACTTTTGGATGAACAATTTCATTTAAAAGTTTTAATTTATCAGGATTATTAAAAACTTTTTTCTTTAACTTTTTTCTATCTATCTCACCTGTTTCAAAGTTTACAAATTCTTCTCCAATTTTATTTTGAATTTCTTTTTTCACTTTATAATCTTTTAGAATATTTTTAGCTATTAAATCTGCATCTAAAACTTTTAACCCCATAGATAAAAATATCTTACTAACTGTAGATTTACCACTACCTATACCACCAGTTAATCCCAATATCATTTCAGAATCTCCTTAAAATATAATATATTATATTTTAACATATTTTCTAATTTTTTTATAAAAAAAAAAGAGTGAAATTAAAATTTCACTCTTGGCTTTCTTATTAAGCTACTGTTACTTCTTTAGCTAAAGGACCTTTGTCTCCTGCTTCAACTCTAAAAGATATATTTTGTCCCTCTTCTAAAGATTTAAATCCTTCCCCAACAATTCCTGTAAAATGTACGAAGTAATCATTTCCTTCTTCACAAGTTACAAACCCAAATCCTTTTTCTTTATTGAACCACTTTACTGTTCCTTTTAACATTTCAACCTCCAAATAATAAAAAGTATAATAAGTCCCCCTTGGCACTTTATGGATACATTATACACGAATAATAATCGTTTTGCAACACGTTTTGTATGTTTTACGAATAAAATCCAGAATATTTTATTCTAGTTTTAAAATTTAGGATAATTTTGTCTTATTGTTTAATGTAGTGGTATTTATTATATTATAATAAAAAAAGAGAACTACAAAGTAGTTCTCTTTTACAAGTTAGAATTATACTAACTCAATTATAGCCATTTCAGCAGAATCTCCTCTTCTTACAGAAGTTCTCATGATTCTTGTGTATCCACCGTTTCTCTCCATATACTTTGGAGCTAAATCGTTAAATATTTTTGCAACAGCCTCTTCGCTTCTTAAGAAAGCGAATGCTTGTCTTCTATGAGAAAGAGTTCCTTTTTTACCAAGAGTTATCATTCTCTCAGCAAACTTTCTAAGCTCTTTTGCTCTAGTAACAGTAGTTTCTATTCTATCTGATAAAATTAGAGATATTGTTAAGTTCATTAACATAGCTTTTCTATGGTCAGATCTTCTCCCTAGCTTTCTATATGATTTATTGTGGTTCATTAGTCAGTTAGCCTCCTTATCTTAATTATTCTACAGATCCATTTCCATTTAGATCGAACCCAAGTTCTTTCATCTTTTCAAGGATCTCATCTAGTGATTTTCTTCCTAGATTCTTTATTTTTAAAAGTTCGTTCATTGACATTCTAGCCAAGTGTCCTACTTCTTCAATTCCTGCTTTCTTTAAACAATTAAATGATCTAACTGTTAAATCTAGCTCTTCTATTCTTGTATTCATTATATCATCAGCTTTGTTAGTTGATGTTGGTGTCTCTTCTTCTTCTTCAAGATCCACTCTTAAGTGATCCATTCTATTTCCTAAATCTAGGAAAGGATCTAAATGATACTTTAAAAGCTCTATAGCATAAGAAATTGCATCTCTTATCTCTACACTTCCATCAGTTTCAATATCAAGAGTTAACTTGTCAAAATCAGTCATTCTTCCAACCATTGTATCCTGAACTGAGTAAGATACTTTTTTAACTGGTGTATAAATAGCATCAACTGCTATAAAATCTACAGCCCAATCTTTTTTCTCTATCTCTTCAGCAACAACAAATCCTTCACCAGTATCAACTATAAATTCCATATCGATCTCTCTATCTGTAGTTAACGTACAAATAATTTGATCTGGGTTTACAATTTCTAATCCTATATCTGGTATTATATCAGCAGCTGTAACAGTCTTAGGTCCTTTTGCAGAAAGAGTCATTTTTCTTTCACCGGCAGTTTCTGCCTTTATTACTACCTCTTTAACATTCAGCATTATTTCAGTAACGGCTTCTTTTACACCTTCCATAACTGAAAATTCGCTTAGTACGCCATCAATTCTAACACCTTTAATAGCAGCACCTGGTATAGATGATAGTAAAACTCTTCTTAAAGCATTACCAATTGTATGTCCATAACCTCTATAAAGAGGCTCTATAACATATTGACCAGAAAAGTCACTTGTTTTTAATTCGGTAATGTTAATACCTTTAGCATGTTTTTCTATTTTTAACATTTAATCAACTCCTGTCAAAGGATTTATTATCTTGAATAGAACTCAACGATTAAAGCTTCGTTTAGATCGTAATCTAAATCGTCTTTAGTTGGGTTCTGAAGAACTTTTCCTGCGAAGTTAGCTTTATCTAACTCTAACCATGCTGGAACTGTTTTCTCTTCTACTGCAGATTTGATTAACTCAATGTTCTTTGAGTTCTCAAGTACAGATATAACATCCCCTGCTTTTACTCTGTAAGATGCAATGTTAACTTTTCTTCCGTTAACTGCAACGTGTCCATGAGATACTATTTGTCTAGATTGTCTTCTAGTCTTAGCGAATCCTAGTCTGTAAACTACGTTCTCTAATCTTCTCTCTAGGTTTTGGATTAAAGTTAAACCAGTAACTCCATCCTTTCTTGAAGCCTCTTCATATAATTTTCTGAATTGCTTCTCCATTACATTGTATATAAATTTAGCTTTTTGCTTTTCTTTTAACTGAATTGCATACTCTGTAGGCTTTTTATTTGCATTTGGTCTTGGTCCTCTATTAGAAGATTTATTTACTCCTAAGATAACTGGATCAATTCCAAGAGCTCTACATTTCTTTAAAACAGGTTGTCTATTTCTTGCCATCTCTTTATTTTTCCTCCTTACACTTAATAACTACTACGATAATGAGCTTAAAAAGTGTTTATTACACTCTTCTTCTTTTTGGTGGTCTACATCCGTTATGTGGAACTGGAGTAACGTCAGTTATTTTTGTAACTTCTAATCCAGCTGCTTGTAATGATCTGATACAAGCTTCTCTACCTGATCCAGGTCCTTTAACTTTAACTTCAACCTTTTTCATTCCGTTTTCCATTGCGATATGAGCTGCTTGCTCTGCTGCTATTTGAGCCGCGAATGGAGTTCCTTTTTTAGTTCCTTTGAAACCAGAAGTTCCTCCTGATTTCCAGCTTACTACTTTACCTTCTACATCAGTAATTGCTACTATTGTATTGTTGAAAGTTGAATGTATATGAGCTATTCCAGTAGGAATATTTTTCAGTTTCTTCTTGATTTTAGCTACTTTTTTCTTAGCCATTTTTTAAGCTACCTCCTTACGATAAAATTCCGTTCTTTTTACTGCCACTATAATTAGCTTAAAACTATCTTTTTATAGGCTTCTTAGGTCCTTTTCTAGTTCTTGCATTTGTTTTTGACTTTTGTCCTCTTACAGGTAAGTTCATTTTATGTCTTGAACCTCTATAACATCTGATATCCATAAGTCTTTTTATTGCAAGTCTGATCTCTTTTCTAAGATCTCCCTCTACCTTTACATTTTCAACAATGGCTCTGATTTTGTTTAACTCTTCTTCAGTTAAATCTTTTACTCTAGTGTCAAAGTTTACTCCAGCTTCTGTTAATATTTTTTGTGAAGTTGGTTTTCCAATTCCATAAACATAAGTTAAAGATATCTCAATTCTTTTGTTTCTAGGAATATCTACTCCTGCGATTCTAGCCAAAATTTTTCCTCCTCTTCCGAAAATTTTATATATCCGTCAGTATATAAACCGACTAAGACTTTCTTCGGTATGCCTCTTTCGAGTACTAGCTCTACAGCCTAACATACCTTTACAGTACTTCCCATGTCAGTACTTTTTTTGCAAAACTTTTCAAGTTATCCTTGTACTTGTTTGTGCTTAGGATTTTCACAGATAACTCTGATCTTTCCGTGTCTCTTGATAACTTTACATTTGTCACAAATAGGCTTAATTGATACTCTTACTTTCACTTAATTACCTCCTCTCGTGATCATAACTTTACTTTTTTCTGTATACTATTCTTCCCCTAGATAAATCATAAGGAGAAATTTGTACCGTTACTTTATCTCCTGGTAAAATTTTGATATAATTCATTCTCATTTTTCCAGAAATGTGCCCTAAAATTGTGTGTCCATTTTCTAACTCTACTTTAAACATCGCGTTTGGAAGGGCTTCTAATATAGTTCCTTCTAATTCGATAACATCCTTTTTCGACATACTACCTCCTATCGAACAGAAATTCATATTATTTTAACATTTATTTTACAAAAAGTCTAGCTTAATTTTAACTATTTTTTCTTGTTTTTATTGAGCTAACTCAGTTAAAATAACAGGTTTTCCGTCTATTACGGCAACAGTGTGCTCGAAGTGAGCTGAACGTTTTCCATCTCTTGTTACCACTGTCCACCCATCATTAGTTATATTCACTTTATAAGTTCCAATGTTAACCATTGGTTCGATTGCTAAAACCATTCCATCCTCTATCATTATACCTCTACCTTTTCTTCCGTAATTAGGTATACAAGGGTCTTCATGCATAGCTTTCCCTACTCCATGACCAGCAAAATCTTTAACTACACTAAAGCCATTTGATTCAACAAATTTTTGAATAGCATTACCTACATCCCCTAATCTGTTTCCTGCAAAGATTTGCTCTATTCCTATTCTTCTTGCTTCTTTTGTAACATCGATTAGTTTTTGTGATTCTTCATCGATTTTTCCTACAGGAAAAGTTATTGCAGAGTCTCCATAAAAGCCATTCATCCTTGCTACTACATCAATACTTACAATATCTCCTTCTTGAAGAACTCTACTTTCTTTTGGAATTCCGTGAACTACCTCTTCATTAACAGAAATACAAGAACCTGCTGGATACGGATTTATTGGTCCTCCAACTCCGACTGTTGCTAATTCTGCTCCATTTTCAATTAAATAATTTTCAATAATTTTATTTAATTCATAAGTTGATATCCCAGCTTTTATATACTGTGGTAAATATTCTGTATATAATCTTGCTATTAATTGGCAGGGTACTTTTATTTTTTCTATTTCTTCTTTAGTCTTTAATATAACCATACTTTTCCTTTCTGGATTCTAAAAATTATCCTAAAATATTAAATATTTCCTTAGCAATATCATTTATCTCTTTAGTTCCATCTAACTCAACCATTACTCCTCTTTCTGTGTAGAAATTAAATAAAGGTGCAGTTTGCTCGTGGTAAGCTGATAATCTTTTTTCAACAGTATCTTTATTATCATCTTTTCTTAAGATTAAATCTGATTTACAGTAGTCACACTTTCCTTCTACTTTTGAAGGATTATTCTCAATATGGAAAGATGCTCCACAATTTGGACAAACTCTTCTTCCTATAACTCTTCCAACTATTAACTCATCAGGTACATTTAAAGATATAACTTTATCTAAATTCATACTTAATTCCTTTAGTAATAGTTCTAAAGCTTCTGCTTGAGCAAGTGTTCTTGGAAACCCATCTAAAATAAATCCTTTTTTACAATCTTCTTCAGAAAGTCTATCTTTTATTATTCCTATGATTGTAGAATCAGGAACTAATTTACCTTCATCCATAAACTTTTTAGCTTCCATACCCATTTGTGTACCTTCTGCTATAGCTGCTCTTAACATATCTCCAGTTGAAATTTGTGGAATTCCATACTGATCAATTATGAACTTTGCTTGAGTTCCTTTTCCTGCACCAGGTGCTCCAAATAACATTATGTTCATTAATTTCATCTCCTTTATTTTTAAATAAAAAGGGCACGACATATGCCGTGCCAAGATTTTATAAAAATCCTTTATACTCTTTCATGATAAGATGAGCATCTATCTGTTGTACAGTATCTAGAGCTACTCCAACAACTATTATTATACCTGTTCCACCAAAAAATGCTGGTAGACCAAAAGCTTTGAATAGTACCATTGGTGCAATTGCGATTAAAGCTAAAAATATAGCTCCACCCCAAGTTATTCTAGTTACAACTCCTTCAAGATAATCAGCTGTATCTGCTCCAGGTCTAATACTTGGAATCGTACCTCCACCTTGCTTTAAATTTTCAGCAACCTTTTCAGGATCGAAAACTATAGAAGTGTAGAAGAACGAGAAGAATATAATTACAGCAGCAAATAGTATTAAATATACAGGATGCTGGTCACTAAATATTCTAGCAAGTATTACTTTTCCAGAAAACTCTCCTGGAAGAACGTTTACGACCAAAGAAGGAATCATCATAACAACTGAAGAAAATATAACAGGCATAACACCTGAACTATTTAACTTTAAAGGTATATATGAATTTTGACCCATTCCATTGTTTCCAGCAAATCCTCTTCCAACATAGTGAACTGGTATTTTTCTCTGTCCTAATTGGAACACAACAATTCCTGCAATTGTTAAAATCGCAGCAAATCCCACTAACAACAAAACAGGAATAAGAAACTTACTCCCTCTCATATCTTGTATAGTTTGAATAACAGCTCCAGGCGCTCCGGAAATCACATTTAAAAATATTAGTAGCGAAACTCCGTTACCTATCCCTTTGATAGATATCTGTTCCCCTACCCACATTAAAAATATTGTTCCTGCCGTTAAAGTTGTTATCGTTGATAAGAAAAATGTAATCCCTGGTGTTGTTACCAATCCTACTGACTGTAACCATGTGCATACTCCAATTCCTTGAACTATAGCAATTACAATAGTAAGATATCTACTCCATTGAGTTATCCTGTTTCTTCCAGATTCTCCTTCTTTTTGAATTTCTTCAATTTTTGGAATAATTACTGTCAGTAAACTAAATACAATTGATGAATTGATATAAGGCACAATTCCCAACGCAAATATAGATACTCTTTGGAATGCCCCACCTGAGAACATATTAATGTATCCTAGTAGATCACTCTGTGCAGTCATTTGAGCTAAACGATCAATGTCCACGCCAGGAGCAGGGATATAAGTCCCTACCCTAGCTACTAGGAACATTAATAAGGTGAAGATGATTCTCTCTCTCAGTTCCGGAATTTTAAATATACCTCTAAGCTTCGTTTCAAACTTTTCAATTAAACCCAAAATTCTTCACCTCACATTTTGAATAACTAGATGTGTGTTACTTGTTATTTGTTATTTGTTGCTACGTCAGCAAAAGTTTTAACTTCTATAATTTCTACAGATCCACCTTTTGCTTCTATAGCTGATTTTGCAGAAGTAGATACTTTATGAGCTTTAACAGAAACTGTTTTCTCAAGTTCTCCATTTCCTAAAACCTTGATTCCAGAAAGAGTTTTCTTGATAATTCCAGCAGCTACTAATAACTCTGGAGTTACTTCAGTTCCTTCTTCGAATCTATTTAAATCAGATAAGTTTATTATTGCATAATCTTTTCTGAATATTGCATTAGAGAAACCTCTCTTTGGAGTTCTTCTATATAAAGGCATTTGTCCACCCTCGAAGTAAGGTTTTACCCCTCCTCCAGCTCTAGAGTTTTGACCATTGCTTCCTTTACCAGAAGTTTTTCCTAAACCTGAAGATTCTCCTCTTCCAACTCTTTTTCTAGCTTTTCTTGGTACAGAAGGCTTTAATTCATTTAATTTCATTGATTATTGCACCTCCTCTACTTTTATTAGGTAAGAAATTAGAGCGATTTTCCCTTTTAATTCAGGAGTCACGTTATGCTCTCTAACATCATTCATCTTCTTAAGCCCTAGCGACTTTGCAGTAGCTATATGGTTAGGCTTTCTTCCGATTATGCTCTTTACAAGCTCTATTCTAAGCTTTGCCATCTATTTACCTCCTAGCTTAAGATTTCCTTTACTTCTTTTCCTCTTAAAGCTGCAACTTGTTCAGCAGTTCTTAATAATGCTAAACCTTCAATTGTAGCTCTTGCAACGTTATGTTTATTTCTTGATCCTTTGATTTTAGTAAGGATATTGTGTACTCCTGCTAACTCAAGAACCTCTCTACAAGATGATCCTGCGATAACTCCTGTACCTTCGTAAGCTGGTGCCATCCAAATTGATGTCGCTCCCCACTTACCAACTATTTCATGTGGAATAGTTGTTCCTTTTAAAGAAACTTTTACCATGTTTTTCTTAGCAGCGGCGATTGCTTTTCTGATTGCATCAGGTACACCATTCGCTTTTCCTAATCCCATTCCAACGTTTCCTTCAGCGTCTCCTACTGCAGCTAAAACAGAGAAAGATATAGTTCTTCCTCCTTTAGTTGTCTTAGAAACTCTAGAAATCTTCAATAGTTTCTCTTGAAACTGCTTTTCTTCTTTAACTAACTTAGACAAGTGAAGTCCTCCTCTCTACAAGAATTAGAATTTAAGTCCTGCTTCTCTTGCAGCCTCTGCAAGGGCAGCTACTCTTCCTGTGTATTTATAACCAGATCTGTCGAATACTACAACAGATATATCTTTTGCTACAGCTCTTTCAGCTATTGCTTTTCCAACAAGCTTAGCAGACCCGATGTTTCCACCGTGTGTTACATCTCCTTTGATCTCTTTATCGATTGTAGATGCAGAAACTAAAGTTACTCCATTTACGTCATCAACTAATTGAGCAAAGATGTTGTTGTTTGATCTATATATAGAAAGTCTTGGTCTCTCAGCTGTACCAGAAATTTTATTTCTGATAGATAAGTGCTTTCTTCTTCTAATAGCGTCTCTATTAACTTTCTTAAACAACGTTTTAACCTCCTTATTCTCAGCATACTAACTATTTAATAGTTAGTATTATGATTTCTTACCTTCTTTTCTTCTAACTATTTCGTCAGAGTACTTAACTCCTTTTCCTTTGTAAGGTTCTGGAGCTCTTTTAGATCTGATGTCAGCAGCAACTTGTCCTACTACATCTTTCTCTGTTCCTTCAATGTGGATTGTTGTATTTTTTTCAACTGTCATTTTGATTCCTTCAACAGCATCAATTATAACTGGGTGAGAGTAACCTAAAGCCATCTCTAATCCATCATTCTTTTCAGCAGCTCTATATCCAACTCCAACAAGTGTAAGAGTTTTCTTGAATCCTTCAGAAACTCCAATGATCATATTGTTCATTAAAGCTCTTGTAGTTCCGTGGATAGCTCTTACAGCAGGTAAGTCATTAGGTCTTGCTACTGTAATCTCGTTGTTCTCTATATTTATTGTTAACTCTTCGTTAAACTTTTTAGTTAAAGTACCTTTAGGTCCTTTTACAGTAACTACATTTCCAGCAGCTATTGTAACTTCTACCCCAGCAGGTACCACTATGATCTTTTTACCTACTCTTGACATATGGCTACCTCCTAGTTATTACCAAACGAATGCAAGGATTTCTCCACCAATGTTCTCTCTTCTAGCAGCTCTATCAGTGATAATTCCTCTAGAAGTTGAAACGATAGCGATTCCTAAACCTGATAATACTCTTGGCATATCTTCTACAGAAGAGTAAACTCTTCTTCCTGGCTTAGATATTCTCTTGATTCCTTTGATTATTCTTTCTTTTCCATCATACTTTAAGTATACTCTTATGTTCTTTTTGTTACCATCTGTTACTATTTTGTAGTTAGAAATGTATCCCTCTTCTTTTAAAATCTCAGCGATTTTCTCTTTCATGTTAGAGTGAGGAACATCTGTTTTCTCGTGCATTACAGCATTTGCATTTCTAACTCTTGTTAACATATCTGCAATTGGATCTG
>JBOFUO010000028.1:0-54029 GCA_051652625.1 Cetobacterium sp. | reverse complement strand
CCCTATTGAAAAACATCCTGTAAATAATATCATACTAAAAATTAGCAAATACTTCATAATATCTACTTCCTTTTTTTCGCCTCATCTGTAAAAAATATTAAAAAATTATATATATCCTTTGAAATATACTCCCAAGTATGATATTCATTTTCATATATTTTCCCTTTAAAATCTAAGTTATATTTTTTAGCTCTTCCTACAACATCAAGCCATTGTTGAAACATTAAGTATGGTTTTTTATCTTCTGATCCTACACTTAAATAGAATTTTTTTCCTTCAAAACTTCTTAAATTTGTTGTTTTTATAATACTATAAGGGTCATTTCTTAAAATTTTATACCCCCAAGGGCTAAAAACTTTTACAAAATGAGCTTTATTTACATCATTAAATAAGAATTCAGGAACATAAAGATATCTAAAAATCCTCATTATTCTACGATTTATACTCATTCTTATTAAGCTTATAGCTCCTGAAAAGCTAGCTATTACATCGTAGGATTCTAGATTTTTCAGCCCTATTTTCAATGCACCATATCCTCCCATAGAGAATCCTCCAATTCCTTTTTTTGAATTTGGATACTCTTTCTCTATAAAAGTTATTAAATCTTTTGAGAAGAACTCTTCATATTGATGATTTTTATCTCTATAAAAATTACTATACCAACTTTCGCCTTTATAACCAGAGCTAGGGATGATAAAAACTATATCATCCACTTTATTTAATTTTTTTAAAGTTAAATAATTTTCTCTTAATTTAGCTCTATGAATCCAATCTTTTGGATTATCTCTTATACCATGTAGTAATACTAGGCACAAAGGATTAGGTTTAATAATCTTTGGTTTTAAAACTAAGACATCCATCTCTTCATTAATATAACTACTTTTAATTCTTTTCTGCTTTAAAACAAACTCTTTTTCTAACTCTTCTTCAGAAAAATTAGAATATTTAGTTTTCATACCTACTATCTTTTCAACTTCAGAAAATTTAAGAATTCTTTTTAATTTTCTATTTAATTTAAAGTTATAAGGGTATGTTATTATATAAAACATCAATGAAATTACAACTAGAAAAAATAGTATTTTTAGTATCATTATTATTTCCTCGAATTAAAATTCAGCGTTGTTTGGAGTTCTTGGGAATGGAATCACGTCTCTTATATTAGTTATTCCTGTTACGTACATAAGCATTCTTTCAAATCCTAATCCATATCCTGAATGAGGGAAACTTCCATATTTTCTTAAGTCTAAGTAGAATCCATAATCCTCTCCACTTAATCCAACTTCAGCCATTCTCTCTTCTAATAACTCTAAACTATCTTCTCTTTGAGATCCACCTATTATTTCTCCAATTCCAGGTGCTAGTAAATCCATTGCTCTTACTGTTTTTCCATCTTCGTTAAGTTTCATATAGAAAGATTTTATTTCTTTTGGATAATCTGTTACAAATACAGGTCTCTTAAAATACTCTTCAGATAAGAATCTTTCATGTTCACTTTGTAAATCAATTCCCCAATTAACTGCATAGTCAAATTTCTTTCCTGATTTTATAAGTATATCTACAGCTTCTGTATATGTTACTTTTCCAAAATCACTAGCTAATACATTATTTAATTTATCAAATAGTCCTTTTTCAATAAATTGGTTAAAGAACTCCATCTCTTCTGGACACTCATCCATTACATATTTAATTATATATTTTACCATTGCTTCTGCTAACTCCATATTTCCTTCTAAATCAGCAAAAGCTATTTCTGGTTCTATCATCCAAAACTCAGCAGCATGTCTTGAAGTATTTGATTGCTCTGCTCTAAATGTAGGTCCAAAAGTATAAATATTTCTAAATGCAGAACAATAAGTTTCTCCATTTAATTGTCCACTAACTGTTAAACTAGTTTCTTTTCCAAAGAAATCTTTTGAAAAATCTATTTTCCCTTCTTCTGTTTTAGGAGTATTATTCAAGTCTAAAGTTGTTACTCTAAACATCTCTCCAGCACCCTCACAATCTGAACCAGTTATAATTGGTGTATGAGTATAAACAAATCCATTTTCTTGGAAGAATTTATGTATTGCATAAGCTAAAACTGACCTAACTCTAAATACTGCAGAAAATGTATTTGTTCTTGGTCTTAAATGAGCAATTGTTCTTAAGAATTCGAAAGAATGTCTTTTATTTTGTAATGGATACTCTAAATCAGCTTTTTGGAAAACTTCTACTTCTGTTGCTTTAATTTCAAAGTTTTGTCCAGCACCTTCTGATTCAACTAAAATTCCTTTTACAATTACAGATGATGATATCGACAATCTAGATATTTCATCAAAATTTGATAAATTTGTATCAAATACTACTTGTACTCCTTTAAAGAAACTTCCGTCATTTATTTCTATAAATCCAAAGTTTTTTTGTGATCTTATTTTTCTTACCCAACCTGAAATTTCAATTTCTTGATTGATACATTTTCCTGTTTCTCTATAAAGAGTTTTAACTAATTGCTTCATTGTGAGCCCCCTATATCATTTTTGATTCATCGACAATTTCGATGCTATCTAATTTTTGTTTTACTTGTGCTTTAAACTGATCTAAGTATAATCTTCTATACTTTTCTCTTTCAATTTTTTCATTTTCTGTTAATTCTCTTCTTTTAGCTTCATGTGAAAAGTAATTAACCATTTCTATAATATCTTTCATTTCCATTTTTTTCCTCCAAACTACATGCTAATATAGTTTTATTTAACTTTTCTGTAATTATACCGTTTATTTAAGTTTTTGTCAATTTGCTTGTAAATCTAAAAAGATATTTTTAATGTATTAATTTTTTTGAAAAATTGATATAATTTAATTGAAAAAAAAATAAAGGAGTTGAGCTTTTAATGAATTATTTTGAACCTAAGCCAATTAGTAATTTTAATGTTACTGTTAATATTCCTGGGTCTAAATCTATAACAAACAGAGCTCTTATTCTTTCAGCTCTTTCGGGTAAAACTGTAACCTTAAAAAATATACTTTTAAGCGATGATACTGAATATATGATTAAAGCTTTAAAAGATCTTAACAACGAAATTAAACTTGATTTATCTACTAATACTATAGAAATAAAGGGAAATAAAAATCCAATATATAACAACTTAGATATATATATTGGAAATGCTGGAACTGCTATGAGATTTTTAAGTTCTTATTTAGCTACTGGAATCGGAACTGCTACTATTTCTGGAAATGAACGTATGAACGAAAGGCCTATTAAAGATTTAGTTGATTCTTTAATACAGCTAGGTGTTGAAGTGGAATACCTTGGTAAAAACGGTTTTCCTCCTATTAGAATAACCTCTAAAGGTGTTTTTGCTAAATATGTGGAAATTGATGGAAGTAAAAGTAGTCAATATATCTCTTCTATTTTAATGGCTGCTCCTAACTTCAATAATCCTATTGAAATTAAACTTAAAGGTAGAGTTGTTTCAAAGCCATATATTGATATGACACTATCTATGATGAAGGATTTTAATATTAATTTTATTGAAAATAATAATAGTATTTTTATAAATCCTCAGAGTTACTCTTGTTCAACATATTTAGTTGAAGGGGATATGTCATCTGCTTCATATTTTTTAGCAATGGCACTTATTTCAAATTCTACTGTTAAATTATATAATTTTTTCAAAAATAGTATTCAAGGAGATTCTAAATTTTTAAATGTTTTAACTAAAATTGGATTAAATATAATTGAGTCTACAGAAACTTCTATAACAGTAAAAGGCATTGAAACTTATAAAGGTATTCATTTAAGTATGAATGATATTCCTGATGTAGCTCAAACTTTAGCTATTGTTGGTCTTTTTGCAACTACACCTACTAAAGTTTGGGATGTTGAAAATATGAGAATAAAAGAAACCGATAGAATTACTGCACTTAAAAATGAAATTAATAAATTAAATGGAAATTTCGAAGAATTTCAAGATGGTTTTATTATATTTCCAAAACCTTTATTAGATTATAAGGGAGCTAATTTAGAAACTTATGATGATCATCGAATGGCTATGTCTCTAAGTTTAGCTGGATTAAGAATTCCAAATATTAAAATTCTAGATTCAAATTGTGTTTCTAAAACTTTCCCTACTTTTTTTGATGAATTTTGTAAAATATATAAGGAGAAATAATATGAATAAATATATATCGTCACTCTTTTTATTTATAGCTTGCTTCTCAACAATTTTATCAGAAAGTGAAGAAGATTTAGAAATAAGAAAAATGAAAGAACAAATAAAATTTTTACAAAAAGAGATTAAAATTCTCGAAACAAAAAAAATAAATAAATTTAAAGAAAAAGAAAAGCAGCCTAAAATAGGTCTTGTTTTAAGTGGTGGAGGTGCAAAAGGTTTTGCACATATTGGTGTTTTGAAAGTTTTAGAAAAAAATAATATAAAAGTCGACTATATAACTGGAACTAGTATGGGGGCTCTTGTGGGGGCTCTTTATTCTGCAGGATATACTCCTGACCAAATTGAAAAATTAGTTTTAGATATTAATTGGCAAGAGACCTTCAACGATAGTCCTAATTTATCTGATATTTCAATTGATCAAAGATCTCTTATGAAAAATTATAATTTATCTTTAAAATATGATAATTCTTTAAACTTTGCTTTACCAAAAGGAATTCGAAATACTCAAAAAATATATTTAACACTTAAAAATCTTCTTTGGAATATTGAGCAAACAAAAGATTTTTCAAAGTTACCTATTCCTTTAAAAATTATTGCAACAGATTTAAATACTGGTAAACCTAAATCCTTTGAGAGTGGAGATTTAGCTCAAGTTCTTACTGCAAGTATTTCAATCCCAACTATATTTGATCCTGTTATAATCGATGGTAACTACTATGTTGATGGATTGTTATCTCGGAATTTTCCTGTAGAGGATGCTTTTAATTTAGGTGCCGATATTGTTATTGGAGTTGATGTAGGTAATTCACTACAAAAAAAAGAAGACTACGATATTTTTAGTGTTGCTGATCAAATCGTGGCTATACAAAGTACTGGTTCAACTAAAAAACAAAGAGATTTAGCTACAATTTTAATTGAACCTGATATCTCAAAATATAAAACAACTGATTTCAATAGTTTTGAAGAAATTAAATCTTTAGGAGAAGTTGCTACTGAAAAACAATTGAAAAAGATTCTTTCTTTTGGTCCTAAAACTAATAAAAAGAAAACTTCTCTTCAATTTAAAAATAATTTTATTTTAAATGATTTAGAAATTATTACTGAGAGTAAAAATGATAATCATCAAAATATTATAAATTCTATTTTTAAAGATTCTATTGGTAATAATGTGAGTCCTGATACTTTAGAAAAACTTATGCTAAAAGTTTATAGTCTTAATTTTGTTAATAAAATTTATTATACTTTCAAAGATAATACTTTAAAACTTAGTATCGAAGAAAATCCAACTAATATTGTCGGTTTAGGTGTTGACTATCAAACTGATTATGGTACAACTTTTTCTATTGGAACAGATATTAACTCTTTTGGTAAAATTGGCAGTTTATCTACTTTAGAAGCTAGTTTTGGAGATTATTATGGTTTTAATTTAAAAAACTTTTCATACTACGGAGTTTCAAATAAAGTTGGAGTATTAAGTAGCATCAGCTACTATGAAAATCCATTCTTTATATATCATAACAAAGATAAAATTGGTAGTTATAAAAATCAAACTACAAAATTACAGACAGCTTTTGTTACTCAATATTCAAATTTATTTTTACTTTCTTATGGAGCTTCTTTAAATTATTCTAGTTTAAAATCTGATATTAAAAGTATTTTTGATTCATCAGTTGAATACTCAAAAAGTTATGGAGATGTTTTTTTCAATATAAATTGGGATAAAACAAACTCTATTTCATTTCCTACAAAAGGATTTAAAGGTTCTATTTCTCAAATGTGGGGTGGAAATCTTGGTAAAGATAATCTAAATTTTTTATCTACAAATTATATATCAAACAACTATATTCCAATTACTGAAACTACAAGCTTAACAGCTAAACTTTTCGGGGGTAATGTAAGTGGTGAAGATATCCTTCCTGATAAATATATAAAACTTGGGGGTCTATCTGATAATCTTTCACAGAATAACTTTGCTTTTAGTGGTTATTATTTCCAAGAAAAATATCTTTCTTCTCTTTTTGGGGTAAGCTTTGGTTTACAACAAAAAATTATAGAAAATCTTTATTTTACTACTCACTGGGATGGTGCTACATATAAATTTGTGGATGATGAATTTAGTAGTAATTCTCGTTCTATTCTTTGGAAAGATTACTCACAAGGTGCAAGTATTGGTTTAAATTATCTCAGTTTTGTTGGTCCTATGAAATTTAATATTTCAAAAGCTCAAGAATCACATGATTATCTTTTCCAATTTAGTTTTGGTTACGAATTTGATCAATAATAGAAAAACACCCTAAATTACTAGGGTGTTTTTTACTTTTAACTCTTGAGCTATTCTCTCTAAATCTTTCAACTCTTCATCTGAAGGTGAAAAAAGATTTGCTAACATCTCTTTTCTAACTCCAAAATTTCTATATTTAATAATTTTATATCTTACATCTGTTTTTTCTATTACTTTAGATACATTTTCTATTGTTGTTCTATTATTTAGTTTTTCTGAGACTACAACTGTTCTAACTTCATAAAGTTTTCCTATATTTTTTAAGAAATATAAATTATTTATAACAACATTAACATCCTTACCACATAAACTTAAATGTTCATCTTCATTCCAAGCTTTAACATCTAACATAAAAGCGTCTGTATTTTTTACAAACTCTTCATATTTTTTATCTTTTAATTCTAGACTTCCATTTGTATCTACAAAGCATGTTAATTTTGGCCATCTTTTTTTTACTTCTATAAACAATTCTGTTATGAATTTATATTGAAGAGTACTCTCTCCTCCACTAACTGTTAAACCCTTTATAAAAGGTTTTACTTTTTCTATCTCTTTTAAAAGTTCTTCCAAAGTAAACTCCTTTACTTTTGGAGATGAGTTATAGTTACATATCTTTATGCATTGATCACATTCACAGCATAGCGATTCATTCCATCTTACCTTCTCATCTTCTCTATACAAAGAACCTGTTGGACACTCATCAATACATTTAAAACAATTTTTACAATTATTTATAGTTTCTGGATTATGACAATATTCACAATTAAAGTTGCAACCTTGAAAAAATATTGCCATTCTATTTCCTGGACCATCTACATTTGAAAATTTAATTATTTTATTAACTTTCGCTTTTAGTTTCAAACTATTCACTTCTTAGCTTTCTTTCTAAAGCTTTTGCATTATCTCTTGCACCTTTTCCTAAAATAGTTGTGTCTCTTAGTACTTGTTCACCTTTATCTAATTTTTCTATTTCAGATTTTTTTACTAAATAACCTGTTACTCTAACTACATCACAAGTATCACTGTATAATGAGAAGAATCTCAAATCTGTTTCAAAAGCACCTTTTATTATATCTAAAATAGCCTCTGGATTAGCTTTGTATGTATCGTCAAATACAAATATATCTCCTATACCACTTGGACAGTACTTATGGAATTTAGACGATTGAACTATTTGTTCATATATCTCTGGCTCTTCTCCAACAGGAATTCTACATCCTGGACTTTCGTTTCTGTCAGTATCAATACCTACTTGAGAATGTAACAAATGAGTATTTCCAAAGAAATCTCCTGCGTATTTAGTTTTATGTTCTGCAACTATTTTATGCATAGTTGAAACAACCTCTACTGCTAATTTATTGGCTATTTCAGAATACCCAAATCTATCTTTTTTCTCTGTAGCATCTAATAAACTATTTACACACTCTGCTAATCCTACAAATCCAAATAATCCTGTGAATTTTTCTTTTTCTAAAAGGCCTTCTTTTATCAAGAAACTGCTCTCATAAAATCCACTTTCTTCTATTATAAATTTAGATCTTTCATCTATATAATCTAACATCTCTTTTGAAACTTCTGGTAAAACTTTTTCTAAAAATTCTTCTTTTGAAGTTGCTAATTTTGAAAGTGCTCCTAACCTAACCCTAACTAAAGTATTGGCTCCCCCTCCAACTTTTAACCCGTTATAGCAACTAACAATCCCATATTCACCTTTAAAATCTTCTCTAAATATTTTATCATTTGCAAAACTAGGTTTAGCTGTTATTAAAGCTGTTTGAATTGCTTCTACTGCTAATTTATCACTTGTTTCGTCTGTATATTTTATTGTTAAATTTGGTGTAGGTAATTCTAATTCTCTCATTATTTTTAAAATTAACATCCCTGCTTTTGTTTCTTTTGGCCCTATATTTGCATGACAGAATGAATCTGTTATTGTTGAATCTATATGCTTTAAAAATAATTTTATTGCTAAATATGCTTCATTTTCATCTTTAATAAAAGGTTCTAATAAATAATCAATATTTCCTAAATAAACAGGCATTGTAGTTATTGAAGGAACGTGTTTGTAAAGTATTAATAAACTATGAATTGCTTCCCAAATATTTGTAGGCTTTTCTAAATTTAAAAATTTACTTCCATTTTTCATAAATATATCATAATCTGGAACTATGTATCTTGGTCTATATGGAGCATTTCCTTCAAACAAATCACATACAATTCCTTTTTCTATATATTCTTTTAAGTTATCACTTTTTTTTAGAACTTCAATACTACCTTCTGCTAATCTAGCTAAAGTAACCACTTTTTGTTCAAAAGTTATCTTTTGACTCTTTATTGTTTCTAATATCATTGACTTCTCCCTTTAACTAAAATATAAATTTCACATATTATATTCAATTTATAGTACTTTTGTCAACTTTTATTATACTTTTTTAAAAAAATTTCTACTTTTTTCTTAATTCTTTGAATTGAATTATCTATCGCTTTAGAGTCTTTATCTAATTTTTTTGCAATCTCTAAATATCCATAACCTTTAACCATATAAGAAAAAACCTCTTTTTCCAATCCGCTTAAATTATCTTTTAAAAACTTCTTCATAAATCTCACAAGTTCTTTCCCAATAACTATCTGTTCAGGTGTATAGTATTTTAAAGATGGATTATTATATCTAACTATTTCTTCTATTTCAGAATATCCTTCTCCTTGCATTGCACTATTTAGATTCTTATTTCGTTCTGAGTTATAATTTTTTACCGCTGTTATAATTTGTCTTTTTATGCATAGCGATGCAAAAGTATTAAAAGTAGTATTTCTGTCTTCATCAAAAGATTTAATTGCTTTCATCAATCCTATCATTCCCTCTTGAAGTAAATCCTCTCTATCGGCACCTTTTAAAAACAAAGTCTTATTTCTCATATAAATTATATTTTTATATTCTGTTACTATTTTTTCTATTGATTCTAGATCCCCTTTTTTAGCTAATAAAATATCTTCATTTTTTATCACAATTCCCCCTTATTCTAAAAACCAAATAATGAAATTTAACATCATAAATAATATAAAATAATTTGATATGTTTGCTCTCTTTATATACCCTTTTTTTTAAAAAAAATCAATTTTATTTTTCATGTTATAAACTCTTTCATTTTTTGTATTTTTAATGTACAATTATATTACTTGAAATATTTACTTTATTTAGGAGGGGTCTATGAAAACGGATATACAAATTGCACAAGAAGCTAAAATGTTAACAATTTCTGATATTGCTTCGAAACTTAATATTGGTGAAGATTATTATGATACTTATGGAAAATACAAAGCTAAATTAAATCTTTCTTTACTTGAAGATTTATCTACTAAACAAGATGGTAAACTTGTACTTGTTACAGCTATAACACCTACACCCGCAGGTGAAGGTAAATCTACTGTTACAGTGGGGCTAACTCAAGCTTTAAACAGAATAGGAGTTTCATCTGTTGCTGCTCTTAGAGAGCCATCTTTAGGTCCTGTTTTCGGAATGAAAGGTGGAGCCACTGGTGGAGGTTATTCACAAGTTATTCCAATGGAAGATATTAACTTACATTTTACTGGAGATTTCCATGCAATTGGCGTTGCTCATAATCTTGTCTCTGCATGTATTGATAACCATATAACTCAAGGAAATATTTTAAACATTGACAATACAAAAATTACTTGGAAAAGGGTCGTTGATATGAACGATAGAAATCTAAGAAATATTGTTGTTGGTCTTGGAGGAAAATTAAATGGATATCCTCGACAAGACTCTTTCCAAATAACTGTTGCATCTGAAATAATGGCTACTCTTTGTCTTTCAAACTCATTGAAAGAATTAAAAGAAAATATTGGTAATATTGTATTTGGTTATGACTATAATGATAACCCTCTTACAATAAATAATCTTAAAATATCTGGAGCTGTTACAGCTCTTTTAAAAGAAGCTATAAAACCAAATTTAGTACAAACTTTAGAAAATACTCCTGTTATAATTCATGGTGGGCCTTTTGCTAATATTGCTCATGGATGTAACTCTCTTTTAGCTACAAAATTAGCTTTAAAGCTTTCTGATGTTGCTATAACAGAAGCTGGATTTGCAGCAGATTTAGGAGCGGAAAAGTTTTTAGATATCAAATGTAGAAAAGGAAATTTAAAACCAAATTGTGTTGTTATTGTTGCTACTGTTAGAGCTCTTAAGCATCATGGTGGTGCAAAGATTTTAAATGAAGAAAATTTAGAAGTTTTAAATTTAGGATTAGCAAATTTAGATAAACATATTGAAAATATGAAAAAATTTAATCTACCTGTTATTGTAGCAATCAACAAATTCGTTACAGATACTGATAATGAAATTAACCTTATTAAAGAACATTGTAACTCTTTAGATGCTCCTGTTGCATTATGTGAAGTTTGGGCTAAAGGTGGAGAAGGTGGAGAAGAACTTGCTAAATTAGTTTTAGAAAAATTAAGAGAAAATAAAAGTGAATATAAACCACTTTATGAATTAGAGTTACCTATAAAAGATAAAATTTCAAAAATATGTACTGAAATTTATGGAGCAAACGGAGTTTCTTTCTCTGCTGCTGCTAATAAAACTATAAAACAACTTGAAGAGTTAGGATATGGTTCTTTACCTATATGTATGTCAAAAACTCAGAAGTCAATTTCTGATAAAGCTAATCTTCTTGGAAGACCTACTGATTTTACGGTTCAAATAGACACTATAAAGCTTGCTGCTGGAGCTGGATTCATAATTGCTATGGCTGGAGGTATAATTGATATGCCTGGTTTACCTAAAATCCCTGCTGCTGAACTGATTGATATAGACGAAAATGGTACTATTACGGGCTTATTCTAAAAAAAAACTAAAACCCTTACTTAAATATTAAGTAAGGGTTTTTTATTTCTAGAAAATATAGTATAATATAGTATAAAATTCTACTGTATGTGAGGGGTAAATATGAAGATTGGTAAACTTACTATTTCAGATCTAAATGATTTGATTTTTAATAATATTAAAAATAGTAATGAAAATATACTTTCTACTGGTGAAATTGGAAGTGATTGTGCAGCTATTGAAGTTGGAGATAATGTTATCTATTTATCTACAGATCCTATTACAGGTGCTAATAATGGCTTAGGAAAATTAGCTATAAACATTAATTGCAATGATATTGCTACTGAAGGTATTTCACCAACTGGTATCATGCTTACTATCCTAGCTCCTCCAAATACTAAAAAAGAAGAGATTGCTTTAATTATGAAAGACGCTCAAGATGAAGCTAACAAAATTGGAGTTTCTATAATTGGTGGTCATACAGAAATAACTACAGCAGTCAATAGAACTATCGTATCAGCTACCTCTATAGGTATTGGTTTAAAAAAAGATTTTAAAAAAAGAGAAAATATTGTAGCTGACGACAGAATAATAATTACAAAAGGAATAGGTATAGAAGGTACTGGTATTATTGCATTTGAAAAAGAAGAAGAGTTACTTAAATTTTTTCCAAAATCAATAGTTGAAGATGCTAAAAATCTTTTAAATGAAACAAGTGTTGTTAAAGATGGTATTATTGCAAATAGATTTGCAAAAGGTATGCATGATGTTACTGAAGGTGGACTTCTAGGAGCTTTATGGGAATCTAGTTGTTTTTATAATCTTGGTATAGAGATTTCATATGAAAAAATATTTATTCATCATTCTACAAAAGAAATTTGTGAATATTTTAATATAGATCCTCTTAAACTGATTTCAAGTGGAACTATGCTTATTGTAGTTAGTAATGAAAATTCAAATTTATTGTTAAAAGAGTTAAAAAATAACGGTATTGATGCTTTTGACATTGGTAGATTTACAGAATCAAAAGAGTATTTGTTAATTAAAAATGGTAAAAATTTAAAAATTGCTTCACCAGAAAGCGATGAGTTATATAAAATTATACAATAGGAGAGATAATATTGAACATAAAACAGAGAGTTATAGGATTATTAGGTGAACTTGAAAAAGGTAAATATTCAAACATACTTTTAAATGAATATTTTTCAAAAAATAATTTAAATAAAGGTGAGCGTGGATTTATTACCGAAGTTTTTTATGGTGTAATTAGAAATGATATCTATTTAAATTATCAATTAGAGAAAAGAACTACATCAATAAAAAAAACTTGGATTAAAAATTTATTAAAAATTTCTATTTATCAAGCTACTTTTATGGAAAGTGATGATAAGGGTGTTGCTTGGGAAGCAACTGAATTAACTAAAAATAAATATGGTATTCCTGTTAGTAAGTTTGTAAATGGTGTTATTAGAAGTTACCTTAGAGAAAAAGATGACGAGATAAAAAAATTAAAAGAAGAAAATAAATTAAATATTTTATATTCTTATCCAAAATGGTTCTATGATAAAATAGAAGCAGAGTACAAAGAAAAAACAGAAGCTGTTTTAACATCTTTAAAAAAGATTCCTTATATGAGTATTAGAGTAAATACTTTAAAATATTCTGAAAAAGAGTTTGAGACTCTTTTAGATACTATGAAAATTGATATTATCAAAAAAGTAGATACTGTTTACTATATTGATTCAGGTGCTGTATTATATACTGAGGAATTCAAAGATGGTAAAATTATTGCTCAAGATGCTTCTTCATACTTAGCTGCTAAAATTTTAAATCCTGCTTCTGGTAATAAAGTTGTTGATACTTGTAGTGCTCCTGGAAGTAAAACTGCTGTTTTAGCAGAAATTATGAATAATTCTGGTGAAATTTATGCTCTTGACATACACCAACATAAAATAAAGTTAATTGAAGAAAATTTAAAAAAATTAGGAATTACAAATGTTAAACCTATTAAATTAGATGCTAGAAATCTTAAAGAGCAAGGTCAAAAGTTTGATAAAATACTTGTTGATGCTCCTTGTAGCGGATATGGTGTACTTAGAAAAAAACCTGAGGCTCTTTACAATAAAAACATGACTAATGTTAATGAGTTAGCTTTACTTCAATCACAACTTTTAGAATCTGCTGCTGCTGTACTAAACGTTGGGGGAGAAATGGTTTACAGTACTTGTACTATATTCTCTGAAGAAAACACTGATAATGCTGCAAAGTTTTTAAATAATAATAAGAATTTCTCTGTTGTTAAAATTGAACTTCCTGAAAATGTAAATGGTCACTTTGATTCTTTAGGAGGATTTTTAATTGATTACACTGAAGATATTTTAGATAATTTCTATATAATTAAATTAAGAAAGGATTTTGAATAATGTTAGATGAATTAAAAGGTGCTAATGATTATATTATTAGCAAAATAGTGGAAAAAGATTCTTTAATTTTAGAAATGGAAGCTTTTGCTCTAGAAAATAATGTTCCTATTGTTACAAAAGAAGTTGCTAAATACTTAGAATTTTTAGTATCAAGCTATAATTTTAAAAATATTCTTGAAATTGGAACTGCTATTGGATATTCTGGAACTATCATGGGAAGAATTGCAAAGAAAAATAAAGGGAAACTTACAACTATAGAAATTGACGAAATTAGATATAGTCAAGCTTTAGAAAACTTTAAAAAAGCAGATCTTTTGGATTCTGTTAATTTAATCCTTGGAGATGGTACTGAGGAAGTTAAAAAACTCGATGAAAAATTTGATTTTATATTTATTGATGCTTCTAAAGGTCACTATATGGAATTTTTTAAAGATTCATTTGAAAGACTTACTGATGATGGAATGATTTTTGTTGATAATATAATGTTTAGAGGTTATCTATACAAGGACTATCCTAAGAGGTTTAAAACTATCGTTAGAAGATTGGATGAGTTTATAACTTATCTTTACCAAAATCATAACTTTGTTCTACTTCCTTTTGGAGATGGAATTGGTTTAGTAAAAAAATATTAAAATAATAAACAACTAATATCTTGGAGGTTATCTTAATGAAAATTAAAGCCTTTCCTTTGGGAAGCTATATGACGAATTGCTACTTAGTTTGGAACAACAATAATGAAGCTTCTCTTTTTGATTGCAGTGATTCTACTTTACAAAAGATTGTTTCTTTTATAAAAGAACATAATTTAATTTTAAAAAATGTTATTTTAACTCATGGTCATGGAGATCATATCGGTGGTATAAATGAAATAAAAAATATTTTTCCAGAAATAGAATTATTTATTGGAAAAGAAGAGGAAAAATTTCTTACAGATTCTTCTTTAAACTTATCTCATGCTATTCAAGGATTTGATTTTAAATATACTGGTGAGTTTACTCCTTTAACAGAAGGAGACTCTATTTTTGGATTTGAAGTGATTGATACTCCTGGTCATACGATTGGTTCTAAATGTTTTTATAATAAAGAATCAAATTTTATGATCTCTGGGGATACACTATTTAGAAGAAGTTATGGTAGATATGATCTACCTACTGGAAATTTATCACAATTACAAAAAAGTTTAAAAAAGATTTGTGAAACTTATCCAGAAGATACTATTGTATATAGTGCCCATACTGAACCTACACTTTTAGGAGAGGAAAAAAGAGTATTGAAATCCACAGGAATGTTTTAGGAGGATAATATGAATACGAAAATTTATGATGTTGTTATTATTGGAGCTGGACCTGCTGGTTTAACTTCTGCACTTTATGCTGGTAGATCTAATTTATCAGTTTTAGTGATTGAAAATCCAAATGTTGGTAGTCTTTTAATGGCTCACAAAATTGAAAACTATCCAGGTATAAATGGTTCACCAACTGGTAAAGAAATCTATACTTTAATGAAAGAGCAAGCTTTAAAGTTTCATGCTGAATTTATTAATGCTACATTTTTAGGGTTTGATTTAGCTGGTGAAAATAAAATTATTAAAACAGACAAGCAAAACTTTATGGCTAAAACAATTATTATTGCAAGTGGCTGGGCTAAAAACAGTTCTAAAAAACTTCCAGGAGAAGGTGAATATTTAGGTAAAGGTGTTTCTTACTGTGCTACATGTGACGGTGCTTTTACTAGAAATATGACTGTTTCACTTTTTGGTAAAGGTAAAGAGATTGCTGAAGAAGCATTATTTTTAACAAAATATTCAAAAGAGATTCATATGTTTATTACTGATGAAGATATAGATTTTGGTGATGAAAATCTTACAACTACTTTAAAAACAAATGATAAAGTTAAAATACATCTTTCTAGTAAACTTATCGAAATAAAAGGTGATGAGTTTGTTGAAGAGGTTGTTGTTGAAGAATCTGGAGTTACAAATACTCATAAATCTCAATTTGCATTTTTATATTTAGGAACTAAATCACTAAAAGAATTATATGGTGAAGTTTCAGAATTAGATGATAATGGATATATTATTACAAATGATTCAATGCATACTTCTATTCAAGGTATCTTTGCTGCTGGTGATGTTAGATCCAAGCATATTAGACAAGTTACAACTGCAACTGCAGATGGTACAATTGCTGCACTTGAAGCAATCAAATTTGTTTTAAAAAAAGAAAATTTAAAAGCTCAATATAATTAATCATTAATAAGAAAAAAGTCAGAATTTAAAATTCTGACTTTTTTTATCTTATAATCTAAATAGCATATCCTCATACGTTGGTACTGGCCAAACTTTCTTTTCCACTTGATGCTCTAAAAGATCAATAATATCTTTTAAGCAACTTAATAGAGGAATAATCTCTTTATTTAAATATTGAACTTTTTCATATAAACCTTCCATCTCATTAGCTATCACAAGTTGTGATTCTAATTGAGCTAAATAATCTTTCAAACGATTTTTTCCAGCTAATAATTTTACTAAATGTGCTTTATCTGCTGTTAAAAACTCATCATCCCCAAGAACTTCTCTCAGTGCTAATATACTATTTGATATTTTTGCTGCATATTCCATTAAAGCTGGGTATATCTCATTTCTAGCAATTCTAACCATTGAGCTACCCTCAATGTTGATTTGCTTTATGTAACGCTCACAGTATACTGAATATCTTGCATCTAGCTCTTCTGGAGATAATACTTTAGCATCTTTGAATAGATTAATAATATTTTCTTGTTTGTATACTTTTAATCCTTCAAGAGTATTTCTTAAATTCTTTAATCCTCTTTTTTCTGCTTCAGCTTTCCAACTTTCTGTGTATCCGTTTCCGTTGAAAACTATTCTTTTATGCTTTTCATATCTATCTTTTATAAGTTCAATTATCTCTTTTTTTAATTCTTGTGGATTAGTCTTCTCTAACTTATCAGCATACTCTTTTATTACAGTTCCTATTATTGTATTTATAATAAATGTTGGAGTTGATGCTGATGCACTTGAACCTGGCATTCTAAATTCAAATTTATTTCCTGTAAATGCAAATGGAGATGTTCTATTTCTATCTGATATATCCTTTGGTATTTTCGTAAAGTTTTTAACACCAAATTCCATATTTTCTTGAGCTTCGTTTACAGGAACTATTTCTCCTATATTCTTTAAAATTTCATCTAACTCATCACCTATAAACACAGATATTATTGCTGGTGGTGCTTCATGTCCACCTAGTCTATGATCATTTCCTGGCGTTGCACAAGATGCTCTCAATACATCAGAATATCTATCTACACCCTCTAATATTGCAGTTAAAAATACTAAAAATTGAAGATTATTTTTTGATAAAGAAGATGGGTCTAATAAATTTTCCCCTAGGTTTGTAGCTAATGACCAGTTACAATGTTTTCCTGAACCATTTACACCTTTAAATGGTTTTTCATGTAGTAAAGCACTTAATTTATGTCTATCAGCAACTTTTTTTATTATATCCATTGTTAATTGATTTTGATCAACAGCAACATTTGCTGTAGTAAACATAAGTGCTATTTCAAACTGATTTGGAGCTACTTCATTATGCTTTGTTTTAGCCATAATTCCGACTTTCCATAACTCTGCATCTATTTCATTCATTACTCTTTCAACTTTTTCTTTAATACTTCCATAGTAATGATCATTTAACTCTTGTCCTTTAGGTGGTAATGAACCAAAGATAGTTCTACCTGACAACATTAAATCTTGACGCTTTTCCCAATATTTCTTCTCTATTAAAAAGTACTCTTGCTCTAATCCTAGAGTGTTTGTTATTGATGTAACTGTTGATTTAGGATCTAAAATTTTCTTTAGTCTCAAAGCTTGCTCTGATATAAAATCTATTGATCTTAATAAAGGTACTTTTTTATCTAATGCCATTTGATTATACCCAATAAATGCTGTTGGTATATATAAAGACTTAGATAATCCCTCTCCTCTTAAAAACATAGGAGATTTACAATCCCACGCTGTATATCCTCTCGCTTCAAAAGTTGATCTTACTCCTCCATTTGGGAATGAAGATGTATCTGCTTCTCCTTTTATAAGCTCTTTTCCTGAAAATTGCGAAACACAACTTCCATCTGAAGACATTGAAATAAATGAATCATGCTTTTCAGCTGTTAACTCTGTTAACGGTTGAAACCAATGAGTAAAATGAGTAGCTCCATTTTCTGTAGCCCAATTTTTTACAGCATTAGCTATTGAGTCTGCAAGTTCTATTGATAATTCTTTTTCTCCATTTTGAACTTTTTTAAACTCTTTAAAATATGATTCTGGTATTCTACTTTTTAACTTATCCTCAGTGAAGCAGAATTTTCCGAAAATTTCTAGCATGTTGTTCATAAATCCTCCTCTATTTTCGTTCTACATTGTCGAACGTTGTTCTTGGATTAAAAAATGTTATGTTTACAATATACTATTTTTATACTTTTGTCAACCAAAAAATAAAAGAGAGGAGTTAAAACTCCTCTCTTGCTCCTAATTCGAACGATATTTTTTTACTTATAGCTACCATCTTAGGTGCCAACGTTGGTAAAATATACATCAATTTTTCTCTTGTTGCCATTATTGATGCTGTTCCCACAAAGTCATTATTAACTTTAAATATTGGTACAGATATACAATATATTCCTAACTCAACTTCAGAACGTTCTAAAGAATAACCATCTTTTTGAATTTTATGTATTTCATCCATTAAGGTTTCTCTATCTATTATAGTACTGTTTGTATATTTATAAAGTAAATCATTGTTAAAAATAGTATCCATATTTATATCTTTAGAGTATGCTAATGCTAACTTACCTGATGCTGATGCATTTAAAGGTATTTTTGTAACTGATGTACTTATAGTATAATACATTGTATCTGATTGTACTCTGTCTATCAACTTCAAGTGTTCTCTTTTAAATAAAAACATATTAACCGTAACAGAAAATTCTTCTGAAATTTGAACCAAATACTTATGTCCTATATTTTTTATCAAAACATCTTCATTCACAATAAAGCTTTTTTCTATAAAAGCTGGCCCTAAAGAATAATTACTATTTTTTTCATTTTGCTCTAAATAAGAATTTTTTAAAAGTGTTGAAACTATCCCATGAACTGTGCTTTTACTTAATTCTAATCTTTCACTAATTTCTTTTAAAGATAATTCATGAATCTCTTCATTGAAACAATTCATTATATCTATTGCTCTTTGAATCGATTGTATAGTTTTTCCTTCCATAAAATCCCCTCTACTTAAGTATAAAGTATCCTTCATCAGTCTTTTCTACTTTACCTTCTTTTAAAAGTCTTCCCATAGCTCTTTTAAATGCTTTTTTACTCATACCAAAGTATTCTTTGATTGATTCTGGAGAACTATCATCATTAAATCTAAAATGAGTTTTTAAAATTTTCATTTTAGCCATTAATGTTTCTCCATCTTTATCCATTTGAACAAAAGCTAGCTCTCTCATAGCTAAATCTATTTTCCCATCTTCTCTTACTCTCATAACTCTTGCTTGAATTTCTTCTCCTATAGAGAATTTCTTATAACATTCACTTATTGGTATTAATCCATAGTATCTATTGTCTACTGCTACAAATATTCCAATTTCAGGATTTATTCTGTAAACTGTTCCTTCTACAAAATCGTTCTTTTTATAATCTTTATTAGGCATTAAGAAACTATAAATTTTCATTGTTGCTGATAGTCTACCTTTACTATCCTCATATATTCCTACTAAAACTTCATCACCATTTTTAACAACCCCATCCATTTGAGCATGAGGTAATAATAATTCTTTTTTTAATCCCCAATCTAAAAATGCTCCTAATTTTTCATTTATATCTGTTACATGAAGTTTTCCTATTGTTCCAACTGTTAATGCAGTTTTTCTTAGTGTTGCTGTTAATCTATCTTCTGAATCTCTATATATCATTACATCTAATTCGTCACCAATTTCTAAAGTTTTTCCCTCTAATTCATTATTTGGTAGAAGAATATTATCTTGTGTATCTCCTGTTCCAGCATCTAGATGAGCACCCTTACTGCTGAAATTGTTAATCTTCATTGCTTGTCTTTTTCCTACTTTTACCATTTTACGTCTCTCCTTACTATTTTACTCCAAATAGTTTCTAAATAAATTTAAATTAAATTTTTCATTTATTTTATATTTATACCAAAAATTTACAGTTCATATTTTTTACAAAATTTAATATAATATTATAGCATACTTTCAGAATAGAATAAAGAAAATTGGATTTTTTTTATTCTATTTGATTAGTTATATACTTTTATGCTAGACTTTGTATTATACTTAAAATTTAGGAGGAAATTATGTTACGAATTTTACTTTATATTTTTATTATTTCTTGTGGATTTATTTTGAGTAAATATAACCATATACCTTTATTTATCAAAAGTAAAACAAATATATTACAAACCTTTTGTCTTTTTTTCTTGTTAGGAATTATGGGATATAAAATCGGCAGCAACGAACAAATTATAAAAGAATTTCCACAATTTGGATTAAAAGCTCTTGTTATTGCTATTCTATCCATCTTAGGAAGCATTATTATTACATTTATACTTTCTAAAAAAATTGGTGATAAATAATGATTGGAATCTGTTCTTCTATTTTAATAGGTATTTTTATAGGAATATTTTTCAATAATTCAATTTTATATTCATATTCAGACTATCTTATTGATTTCGGTTTATGCCTTTTACTTTTCTTTGTTGGAGTAGATATTAGTAGAAATTCAAATGTTTTTTCTAAATTAAAAAAATATGGTAAAAAAATATGGTTTTTTCCTTTTGCTACAATTTTAGGGTCATTATTAGGTGGACTTTTAGCATCATTTATAGTTCCTATTTCAATTGGAGAAAGCTTAGCTATATCTTCTGGACTTGGTTGGTATTCACTTTCAGCTATTGAACTTTCTAAAGTTAGTACAGAGCTTGGTAGCATTGCTTTTTTAAGTAATGTTTTTAGAGAAGTTATTGCAATACTAATTGTTCCTACTGTTGCTAAATATATTGGAAGTTTTGAGTCTATCTCTGTTGCTGGAGCTACTGCTATGGATACTCTTCTACCTATAATCAATAAAAGTAATACCTCTGATATATCTGTAGTATCATTTTTCTCTGGAGTAATTCTTACAACCTCAGTTCCTATTTTAGTTCCACTTATTATCAATATTTTTAATATATAAAAAAAATGCACCCAAAAGAGTGCATTTTTTAAAATAATATTAAATCATATATATCTTGTATTCTATAAGGACTTGCTAATTTTGATTTTATATTTTCCCAAACTTTTGTAAACATGTCTTGATTCATATCTTTTAATTGATTATAAGCTTGATTTTTATAGAGAATATTATCTCCACTTTTTTTCATAGCATTTAAAACTTCTGACTTTATTCTAACAAAATTTTCTTTTTCTATTAAAACTAAACTATAATAATCTGCTAATAATTCTTTGTCTACACAATGTTCAAGAGTTAAAATTTTCCTGACTATAGTTCCTAAATATCCAATAGATAGATTTTTACTAAACATTCCAATTCTTTCTCCTTCAACTTCAATAAAAGGTAAAAATATATCTTGATAATGATAATCTTGAACTGACTTTGTAAAAAATAAGAAATTAGAAAATATAGTTTTCTTTTTTATCTCTTTTCTTATAAAAGCCTTATCTACTTGATATACTGCTCCTATATGGGGAAAAAGAGAAACCGTTAAATCTTCAGAATGACAAAAGTTAACAATGTTCTCTTCATAAACTTTATTTGTTTTTACCCTTCTTATAAAATAATCAGCTTCATAAAGTTCTTCAGTTAAATTATCAACTTTAAATAGAGCATTAAAAACTTTATTATTGTCTAGTAAATTATCTTTACTTTCTACAGATAATTTTTCCAACAAATTCTCAAATTTTGTATTTTTTAAAAAACTCTTTACAAAACTATCATCTATTTGAGGAGAAATTTCTGTATTATTTCTAATTAATAACGTATTATTATCTTTTATCACTCTTCCTTTTTTCAATTCTTTTAAGAAAAATGATAAATATTCATTTTTGAATTCTATAAAATATTGTTTTTCTATATCGTCCAACTCTAATTTTTTTAAAATTTTATCATAATTAAAGAAATCTAATAAATTTATAATACCATCTCTATTTATTCCGACTGCATTCCATGTACATGTATAAGGAATAAAAGCTCTCTCTTTGTCAACCATTATACTTACAAATTGAGCTATTCCCCCTCCTAATGAGTGACCCGTAATAGATATTTTTTCTTTTGGAATTTTAAACTCATCATAAATTTTATTAAAAACTTCCAATCCATTATAAAATTGTACTGGTTTTATTCCTAATCCTATTTTTAAATCATTTTCTATAAAATCTTTATACGCATCTTCTAAAGGATACTTTTCACTTCCTCTATAGGCAATTACATATCTATCATATTTTACATTTCTAAAAACAACACTATAAAAACCTGTAGAATTTTTATTTAAATCAGAAGCTCTTTTACTATCTACATAAAATATCTCCCAATTTTTCAAAATATCCTTAAAAAAACCATAGAATAGATATCTTGTTTTTGAGTTTGAAAAATTAAATCCATCACTGTCTAATTTTAACGAATCATTTTCTGTATAAATCTCTTCTAAGCTCTTGTTATAATCTTTTTCTGAAAAATTACAATAAGAGAGAACACTTAACAAAAGATAGTCTTTCGCTCTTTGCATTATATCACTTCCAAACAATCTAAATTTTTAATAATGATAAAAATAAATAAGTAACTCCCATACCTAAAGCTGCACCTATAATCGTTTCTAAAACAGTATGAATTTTACCCTCTACTCTAGACTGTAACACCAAAATTAGTAGAAAAAGTGAAAGATAAAAAATTCTTACATCTGTTGTTAAAAAAAATATTCCTACAAATAGTGCTCCTCCAAGAGCACTATGACCGCTTGGAATACCACCTCTTAAAGGTGTTCCTTTTTTAAAGAAACTTTTTATTGCTATTACTAATACAACTAGAAATATCATTATAAACACAATTACATTAGCATATGATTCTTTCAACAAATCAAAGAAAGTTGCAAATTCTCCTGAAATTCTTTTATGAAATACTAAATATCCAACTATCAATGCGTTTGTAGCAGCTATAAATACTGCTCCCGCACCAACATCCTTTGCTCGTTTTGCTAATAAATTATAATCTGGCGAAACTAAATCTACAAAACTTTCTATAGCTGTATTTAATAGTTCTGCTACTAAAACTAAAGACATACTTATTGATAAAACAATCAATTCCATTCTACTAACACCTAAAAATATTGAAAGCATTAAAACTAATATTGTACAAAAAGCATGAAACTTCATATTTCTTTCTGTTCTAATAGTTTCTATTATTCCTTCAATTGCAACATTAAAACTCTGTGTTATATCCTGTTTAGTTTGCTTTTTCATATTAAATCCCCCTAACTTCTAGTATGCCCAAATTTTCCTAATATTTCTTCTTCTCTTTCTCTCATCTCTTTTTTATCATCTTCTTCTATATGATCATAGCCTAATAAATGTAACATGCCGTGAGTTAAAACATAGAAAAATTCTCTTCTAAAAGAATGGTTATACTCTTCACATTGTTCTTTTACTCTATCTAATGATATTATTATATCTCCAAGAGTATCATAAGGACCTATCATATAATCTTCTGTTTCATGATATGCAAAAGATATTACATCTGTTGGTTGATCCTTATCTCTAAAATCTCTATTTATTCTTTGAATATCTTCATTTCCAACTAAAGCTACAGATATATAAACTGGTTTTTCTGATTCAAATTCATCATTTAAAACCTCACATATATAATCTTTAACTTCTTCTTCTTTTAAATGTTCTCCATATCCTTCTATTTCTAAAGAAAAATCTAATACAACTTCCATTTTTTATTACTCCTTATTTATTTTTGTCCTGGGTATTTTATTCTTACATGATGTATGCTCATTAAAACTTTTGTAAATGTTTTTATTATTATTTCAATCTCTTTAAATGTAAGTGCTGCTTGTGACAATTGATTATCTTCTATTTTAGAATTAATTATTCTTCTTAACATATTTTCAATTGTTATTGGTGTTTTTTCATCTAAGGATCTTACTGCTGCTTCTATTGAGTCAGCTAACATTATTATTGCTGATTCTTTACTTCTTGGAATTGGACCACTGTATTTAAAATCATCTTCCATTACTGTAGAATCTAATTGTTTAGCTTTATTATAAAAATATGCCAACATTGTCGTTCCTTGATGTTCAAACATTACATCTCTAATCTCTTTAGGAATTTTATACTCTCTCCCTAGCTCATTTCCATCTTTAGTATGAGATGTTATTATCAGTGTACTCAAAAATGGAGATATTTTCGAGTGAGGATTTTCTCCTCCTTCTTGATTTTCTACATAAAACTTTGGTCTTTTCATTTTTCCAATATCATGATAATAAGATGCAACTCTTGCAAAAATAGCATTTGCTCCAATCGCTTCTGCTGCTGCTTCTGATAAAGTTGCAACCATCATAGAATGGTGAAAAGTTCCAGGTGCTTTCATAGATAAAAGTTTTAGTAAAGGATGAGATAAATCTCCCAATTCTAACAATCTAAACGTCGTCAGAATATTAAATGTTTTTTCAAAATATGGTAATACCGCTATTGCTAACATTCCTGATAAAAGTCCTGATACTACAATTTCACCACTTTGTAAAGCAATTAAACTTTTTTCTCTTCCAATAAAATACGTCAACAATAAATATAAAAAGAATTTAGTCACAGCTAGCTTCATTCCTAAAGCAATTAACTCTTGTCTTGTGGTTACTTTTTCAATTAAATATGACCCCATCAAACAAACCAACAATGTAACAATTATAAATATTGGATCATATCCAACTATCGGAAATAAAAATGTTATTGACATCAATGTCATTATAAATGCAAACTCTTTTGCGTAAAGAATTGCCATCAAGAAAAACATTGTCTCAAAAGGCACAAAATAAATATGATCTGGTTGCGTAAATCTATATGCTAAAAATCCTATTGTATATATTAAAAATAAACTTCTATAGATATTTTTATTCAATATATTCTTTTTAAATTTATTAGCCAATAAGTGATAAAATATTACAGTTAATATAATTGCATATAAAAGATTTGAAATTGAAAATCCTAAACTTTTTTTATATGAATATATACCTACAGCTTCTAAAAGTTTAGATTTACTATCTGTAATTATATCTCCTTTTTTTACGAGTAATGATCCTGCTTTGATATCTAAAATTTGATCTTCAATTTGAGTAATTGTTTCTGCTATTGAATTTTTTGTTTTTGTTTCATCATATATGTAGTTTGCTGTTAAAAAATTCTCTATAATTCTTTTATCAAACTCTGGTAATTCTAAAAACAATTCATTATTAGGTGGTGAAATTGTCAATCCACCCTTTTCTCTTATAATTCCTATTGCATAAACTTTTGTTAAAAAACTTATTACTCTTTCTTTTGTTTCTATTAGATTTGTTTTATTTAACTGTGTTAAATCTGTTATTAATTTCGGAGACAACTTCTTTCCAATAACATCTTCAACTTTATCTAAATACAATTTGTTTTTTTTAAAATCTTTTTTTAGTATTTCATCAAAGAGATTTTCTGCTGCTGATATATATATTGTCCCTGCTTGTGCAACATATATGTACTCTTTTTTTGAACTTTCCATTAAACTTTTTATAATATCTTGCTTTTTGTCTCTATCATTAAAAAGTATACTTTTAGGAGAATATATATCACTGATTGCAACATCTCCAATATCATATTTTTGTGTATTTACTATATAGCCACTCTTTGAACTAAGGACTATTAAAACAATCACCAAAATAAGATAAAATATTTTTTCTTTCAAATGATGATCTTTAGTGTACAATTCAGCGTCATCTGAGTTTTTTTTGTTAATTTTAAAAGTTAAGCTCAAACCAAATAGCTCAATTTTTTTCATATTAATTACTCCTTCTAATTTTTAGAAATATCTTTCAGTATATCATCTTTATTAAGTATTTTTATGTTCTTAGTTGGAATTGCCTCTTTAAAATATTTTCCATAACTTTTTGTTATGACTCTGTTATCTAATATGGTTACAATTCCTTTATCACTTTTACTTCTTATTAATCTACCTATTCCTTGTTTAAATTTTATAACTGATTCTGGAATTTGATATTCAACAAAAGCATTTTTATTTTGTTGGGCTATATTTTCAATTATTGCCTCTGTTATAGGGTCACTTGGAACTTTAAATGGTAACTTTACTATTATTACAGAGCTCAATTGATCTCCTTTTATATCAACTCCCTCCCAGAAAGAATCTGTTCCAAATAAAACTGGATTTTCTATACTTTTATATATATTTACCAATTGAGTTCTAGGAGCTTGTCCTTGAATTAATAAATTCAATCCCGCCCTCTCTAAGTCATCTTTTATTAGATAATATATATAATTCAATGTTCCATACGAAGTAAATAGTATAAAACATTTTCCAGAAGTTTTCAATATTAAATTTTTTAAAAAATCCTTAATACTATCATTGAATTTGGGATCACTTGGATTTAAAAGGTCTTTTGGTAAGTATACTTTCATTTGATTGTTATAATCAAATGGTGAATGAATAACTTTCTCTAAAGTTTTTTCTTTTAGACCTATACTTTCTTTGAAATATGAAAAATCATTTCCTAGAGCTATTGTTGCAGAAGTAAATATCATCTGTTTTAAATTTGAATATAAATTTTTATCTAGCTCTCTATCTATTTTCAGTGGTGTTGCAACTAATTTAGAATTACTCTTTTTCCCATTAACATCTATCCAATATATAAATTTTTCATCATCCAATAGATTTATAAATTTAAAGTTTTCAAAAAATCCATCTAATCTGTCGATATATCTAGAAAAATCAGTTATATATCCTTCTTTATCCTCTAAATCTTTGATTCTACCTAAAATCATCTTAATTTTCTTTAAATATGTAGATAAATCTGCTACAAATTCATCTTTGAAATTATCTAATTGATTATAAAAAACCGCCTTTTCAAAATCTTTTTTCTTTAATCTATAACTTATACTACTCATTTGTCCTTTTGAGAAAATTTCAATTAAAAAATTAAAATAGCTTCTTCCAGATGTAAATAAATTTCTATGTCTTAATTTTATATCGTTTTGTAAATCAGATATTGTTCCCTTTTTTCCATCATAATCACATCTTTCTAAATATTGGATTAAAACATCTAAACTTCCTGTGCCTCTTTTTTTAGACTTCTCCATTGTGTATATTTGATTCATTACTTTTGTAAATCCATATTTTGAAACTTCATATGAAAAGTAATCTCTTGCAACTTTTTCTACATTGTGTGCTTCATCAAAAACAACCAATTCATATTCTGGAAGAATCGAATACTCTGTATTAAAACCAATCTCTTTTCTGATTGCTAAATCAGAAAAATACATATGATGATTTGTTATTAATATATCAGCTTTTTTCTTTTCATCTCTAGCTTTTAAAAAATAACATTCTGCTTTAAATTGACATTTATTTCCCACACACATATCACTTTCACTTTGGAAGTTTTCCCATATTATATAATCAACTTCAAAAGGAAGTTCTGCTTTATCTCCACTTTCTGTTTTTCCACCCCATTTTAAAACTTCTTTAAATTGAGATTTTTGGCTTTGGCTATAATCTTCAAAATCCACTATATCTCCAGTTGCTATATTATATAATTTTCTATTACATAAATAATTTCCTCTTCCTTTAACTAATATATAATTAAAATCTCCTTGAATAACTTTTTTAGCAATAGGAATATCTTTGTTTAATAATTGTTCTTGTAAGTTTATAGTATTTGTACTTATAACTACTCTTTTTTTATTTTTTATACTCCACTCAATAGCTGGAATTAAGTAAGCTAATGTTTTCCCTGTTCCTGTTCCTGCTTCTACTACAACTTTTGTTTCACTATTTAAACCTTTTTCTATAATCGTCGCCATCTCTAACTGTTCTTTTCTATATTCAAATTCATTAAAAGCTCCAGCTAAAAGACCGTTTTTTTCAAAATATGGTTTTATATCTATTTTTATATTTTTTTTATGTAGCAACTCAACTACTGCATATCCTTCTGTAACGTCATTATTAACTATATATGAAGCTCCATCTAGTTTGTTTGAATAAGTTGCAGCTATTTCTACATCCGCATCTGAAGGGTATAAATAACCTGAAGGATGATTATGTATTATGACTTCTCCTTTTTTCATACCTTTTAATATTGCTGGTACTGAATACTTATTTCCTCTTGCTAAAACTTCAACAGCTATAACTACTCCATTCTCGTCTGGAATTCCTCTAAAAAAAACTTCATTTCCATCTACAGTTTTTATTTCTAATTTTATTTTATCTCTAGCTTCTAAAGATATTTTTTCTTCTATATTCATTCGTATCCTTTCTTTATTATATTCTACTTCTCATATAATACTCTTTTTTTCAAAAAATATAAATTATTTTTTTTATTATCTTCTTTTTTTATATAAAATATGATAAAATATATCTAGTCCATTGTACATATTTGTGTCTCTTTTTATGCTTGCCTGTCAAATTGAAATACTTATACTAACTAGGATAATCATATTGACATTAATTGTTTTTTATGTTATCATAATATGAAAAAATTTATTTAAAATAAAAGGGAGGTTTTTGATTTGGCACATTCAAAATCAGCAAAAAAGAGAATATTAGTAGCAGAGAGAAACAGAGAGAGAAATCAAGCTGTAAAATCTAGAGTAAAAACTATGCTTAAAAAGGTATTAGTAGCAGTAGAAACTAAAGAGGTTGAGGCTGCTAACGCTGCTTTATCTATCGCTTACAAAGAGTTAGACAAAGCTGTTAGCAAAGGAATCATGAAGAAGAACACTGTATCTAGAAGAAAAGCAAGATTAGCTTCTAAAGTTAACGCTTTATAATTGATGCTATTAAAATAAAACTGGGAGTTTTCTCCCAGTTTTATTTTATTTTTGAAGGAGGTTTTTTATGATTAAACTTATTGTTTTAGATGTTGACGGAACACTTACTGATGGAAAACTTTATATTTCAAACTCTGGTGATGAAATGAAGGCTTTTAGTGTTAAAGATGGATTAGGAATTAGTCAAGCAATTTCTCAAGGTAAAGAGATTGCTATAATTACTGGAAAAATTTCAGAAATAGTAAATAAACGTTCTAAAGAACTCGGTATAAAAGAGATTCATCAAGGTATTAAAAATAAAATTGCAACTTTGGATTCAATTTTAGAAAAACATAACATATCTTACGAAAACGTAGCATACATGGGCGATGATTTAATTGATTTAGCTGTCATGAAGAAATGTAAATTAGCAGGAGCTCCTAAAGATTCAGTAGAAGAAGTTTTGAAAATTTCAGATTTTATTTCTACTAAAAATGGTGGAGATGGAGCTGTAAGAGAATTTATTGAATATATATTAAAAAAAGAAAACTTATGGGAAAATGTTGTTAATAATTTTATTCCAACTGAACAATAAAAAAATAGCTGAAATTCAGCTATTTTTTTTTGAAAACATTATACAACACAGATATGAAGTTATTGGAACTGATACTAATATCCCTATACTTCCTGAAAAGGCTCTTAATATATCAGCTGCTACTGATTCAAAATTTAAAATTCTAATTAAAGGAAATTGTTCTCTTTGCAAATATATAAATAGTGTTGATAAAATTCCACTTCCTATATAAGCTAAAATAAGAGTATTTACCATTGTTCCTATTATATCTTCTCCTATTCTAATTCCAGAATCAAAAATTTCTTTTTTAGTTATTTTTTCATCTCTATTTTTCAATTCTGTTAATGCAGATGATATTGACATTGATACATCCATTACAGCTCCCATACTACCTAAAATAACCCCAGCAGATATAATCTCCCTAACTCTTATCCCTTGAAGCAAAGAAGAGTAATTTAAGGCTTCTACAGATACAAACCCAGTCATAGCCATTTTATATGAAAAATACATCGAAATTCCTCCAGCTACACTAACTCCAGCTACCGATCCTAAAATTGCAACTATACCTTTTTTTGAAAATCCTGCTGTTAAAAATATTGTAATTATTGATGATAATAGTGCACAAAAAGTTGAAATTAATATTGGAGAATATCCTTTTGCTATCATCGGTAAAAATATATTGTAAATAATTCCAATAACTATAAATAAAGACAAGATAGCTTTGATACCTTTTAACCTTGCAATTAAAATAGTCAATGCTGTAAAAAATCCAATTATCATTAGCATTGAATTTCTTTTATCTATATCAACAATATAATATTTATTATTATACTCATCATCTAACTCTTTATATAAAACTACTTCTTGGCTATTTCTTATAAAAATATTATAAGCTTTTTCGAAATATATTGGTGACTGAACTAAAATCTCCTTACCTTTATCTACTCCTTCTAAAATTCTCACCCTATACTCTTCTATTTCTTTTATTCCATCATCTTCATTATATCCATTTTCGACTTTATTTTCTAAAAATAAAATTTTACCTCTTATATATTCTTCAGCTATATTTTCTTCATAAACACTATACTCTTCTGAGAATACAGTTAGTGAAAATATTGTTAATATAAAAATTAGTATTTTTTTCATTTTATTACCTCTCATTTTATAAATTTATAAAAAAAAACGAGGAGTATTCCTCGTTTTATCTATTACTTTCTGATTCCTAATTTAGCGATAAGAGCTCTGTATCCTTCGATATCTTTGCTAGTTAAGTAGCTTAATAATCTCTTTCTTTTTCCAACCATTTTTAATAATCCTAATCTTGAATGGAAGTCTTTCTTATGAGTTCTTAAGTGGTTTGTTAAGTGGTTGATTTGTGCAGTTAATATTGCAATTTGAACCTCAGTAGATCCAGTATCTTTACCATCTTTTCCGTATGCTGTTATGATTTCTGCTTTGTTTATAGCCATTTTTAATTCCTCCTGAATATTTAATATCTATGCCAAGATTTTCGGGGCTTAATCGTATAAATCCTAGCATAGATTACAATTATTATATCATAGTTATTCTTTTTAGTAAAGTTATTTTACAAGTAACTAGTTTAGTCTAAAACCGATTGACTAGCTTTTAATTTTAATTCTTCTTTTAACTTCTCTTCTTCTTCTTTTAAATCAACTATTTTATCTGTAATAGTTTTTTCTTTTTCTAATCTTTCAACAGTTTTTCCTGCCAACATCTCATCTAATTCTTGCCCATTTATAGTTTCTAGTCTTAACAGAGCTTGAGTTATTGTTTCTAATATATCTCTATTTTCTATTAAAATTTCTTTAGCTTTTAAATATGCATTAGAAACTAAACTTCTAATTTCATCATCTATCTCTTTTGATGTTGTTTCACCATAAAGTTTTTGTGGGAACATATCTCCTTCACGAGTTGCATCTAACATTATTGGTCCAAATTTTTCACTCATACCATATTTAGTTACCATTCCGTGGGCTATTCCTGTTGCTCTCTCAATATCGTTACTTGCACCTGTAGTTATATCTCCAAATACAATTTCTTCTGCTGCTCTTCCACCCAATAAAGTTACAAGTTCTGATAAAAATTCATTTTTAGATTTTAAATATCTATCTTCAGTAGGAAGTGTCATTGTATAACCTAAAGCCGCCATTCCTCTTGGAATTATTGTAACTTTATGAACTGGTTCAGTGTGTGGTGATAATCTTTGAGTCATTGCATGTCCTACTTCATGATAAGCTACAATTATTCTTTCTTTTTGAACTGCCATTCTTGATTTTCTTTCTGGACCTATTGTTACTTTTTCAGAAGCTTCTTCTAAATCTGACATATCTATTTCTTTTCTTCCAGCTCTTGCAGCTAATATAGCAGCTTCATTTAACATATTAGCTATATCTGCTCCTACAAATCCTGGTATTTTTCTTGCAATAATCTCTAAATCTACATCTTGTGCAAAGTTTTTATTCTTTGAATGAACTTTCAATATTGCTTCTCTACCTTTTATATCTGGTCTATCTACAACTACCTGTCTATCAAATCTTCCAGGTCTCATTAATGCTTTATCTAAAATTTCAGGTCTATTTGTTGCTGCTAAAACTATAATTGTTTCCTCAGTTCCAAATCCATCCATTTCTACTAAAAGTTGATTTAGTGTTTGTTCTCTTTCGTCGTTTCCTCCACCTTGTCCACTTCCTCTTTTTCTACCAACAGCATCTATCTCATCTATAAAAATTATACATGGCGAATTCTTTCTAGCTTTTGAGAATAAATCTCTTACCCTAGATGCTCCAACTCCAACAAACATCTCTACAAACTCTGATCCTGACATACTAAAGAATGGAACTCCAGCTTCACCAGCAACTGCTTTTGCTAATAATGTTTTTCCTGTTCCTGGAGAACCCAGTAATAAAACTCCTTTTGGAATTTTAGCTCCTAAATTTTTAAATTTATCTGGTTCTTTTAAAAATTGAACTACTTCTTCTAATTCAACTTTAGCTTCATCTATTCCTGCTACGTCTTCAAACGTTACTTTAGATATATTTTCACCATTTTCTTTTGCTTTAGATTTCCCCATATTGAATACTTGAGGTCCTCCCCCTCCACCTTTGTTCATTTTATTTAACATGAATATCCAAACACCTATTAATAAAAGCATTGGGAACCAAGATGCTAACATATTTAACAAGAAAGGTAACTCTTGTGGTGGCAATGATTCTATTTGAATAGCTTTAGATTCTATTAGATTAGTAAGTTGTAAATCTCCACCTAATCTATCTGTTATCATTCTAGCTTTTAAAGTCATAGCTTCTTTTTCAGAACTATAACCATAAACATACCCTTCTCTTTCGTCAACCCTAACAAGTTTATCCTCTTTCATATTTTTTATAAAATCAGTATAACTTATTGTTTGTACATTTGTTGTATCCGATTTTGAAAACATTGTTGGAAGTGATAGGATTATAGTTACAATAAATAATAACATTACAAAACCTTTTAAATTAAATTTACCTCCAAGCTCTCTTCCATCTTCAGAATCTTTATCTTTACCCATTCCTTCTTTTAATTTTTCTTTAAGCTTTCTTTTTTTCTCTTCAATTTTACTCTCTTCTTGCTTTTCTTCTTCATTATCTTTGTTAGCTTCATCATTGTTATCGCTGTCATTATTTTCATTATGTTTTTTTGGCTCTTCTTCAATGAAGTTATACAATGCCATTTTTTCATTATCTTTTCTGTTCTTCATTTTGCCTCCTTATGATTAGCTTAATTCCTTTTTTATTTTTTTCAGATTTAAAATTTTCACTTTTTTTAATTCCCGAAACCCAAACGATTTCATTTTCTTTTAATAATATTGGTATTTCATCTCTAATATCTTTCGGAACTTTCTCATTAATAAGTATATCTTTTACTTTTTTATAAGATTCCATTCCTAATGGTCTTATTCTATCTCCATCCTTTCTTGTTCTAATTTCTACAATATCACCAATTTTTAAATTTGTTAAAAATTCATTTTTTCCAAAACTTTCATCATCTAAAATTGCTTCTATAGTATAATCATTTAATTTTACACTAAACGGTACCACTATTTTTATAGCCTTATCTTTATTTTCAATAATATTTATTTTTTCCTTTTCTATCCAAATATTTTTATACTGCTTTTTTAAAATATAATCTTTTTCTAAATGTACCATTTTACTTCCAGATGTATAAAGTAATTTTATAGCATTTCTTATTTTTTCTCTTGAAGATTCTAAGTTATTCTCTTTAAAGTATTCATTTAATATTTTACTTTGAATATATGGTGTTTCTAACTTTATAAGTTCACCGCTTAAAACCCATTTGTTATTTTCAAAAACTTTATATTGATTTAAATCTACTTTTAAAATTTTATTAACTTCTTTTATTTCTATAATTAAATTATTAATTTTTTCTTTAAAAGATGTATTGTATCTTTTTTCTATTAAAGGTATTAAATCTAACCTTATACTATTTCTTGTAAAATCATTCTCAAAATTTGTTTCATCTAACCTATATTTAATTGAATTACTATCTAAATATTCTAAAATTTCATTTTTATAAATTTCATTGATAGGTCTTATTATATTATCTCTACTTTGAATTCCTTCTAATCCTTCTAGCGAAGACCCTCTCATAAGCCTAAATAAAAAGTTTTCAATCTGATCATCCAAATTATGAGCTATAGCAATTTTATTACTTGATGTTTTTTCTAACACCTCATCAAAAAAATTATATCTAATAACCCTTCCAGCTTCTTCTAATCCAATTCCATTTTTTTTAGCTATTTCTTCAATAGATACTCTTTTAGTAAAAACTGGTATTCCTAAACGAGAACCATATTCTATAGTGAATTCTTCATCACCATCTGAATTTTTTCCTCTTAGTAAATGATTAATATGTGCTAAAACTATTTCAAAATTAAATTCTTTTTTTAAACTATTTAAAACTTCTAATAAAAATACTGAATCTGGTCCTCCAGAAAAACCAAGAACTATTTTATCTCCAGGTTTTAACAACTTTTCATCTTTTATTTTTCCAATTATTTTTTTTAACATAATTTTATCCTTTACAACAGTATTTTATAGAATTATACCATACAGAGAATCTTTTTCAAAATTTTTTCCCTCTTATTTTTGTTAGAAAATTTCAAAAGTTGTTTTTCTATGAGAGTAATTAAAGAATATTTCTACTACTTCAACCTTGTCATTTAAAACATTATAATTAAATTTTTCAAACTCTGTTTTTTTATATGCTTCTCTTGTTGAAGTGAAATTTTTCTCTACTACTATTTCATTATATCTCTCTTTATCTTTCCCTGAAATAAACCATTCTGGATAAGATCCTGGTTTTCCTAAAAGTAAATAATCAAACTTTAAATACTCTATAAAAATATCTTTTCCTTTAAAGTTCTTTTCTTCATAGAATTTAACTAAATGATTAAATATTGCTACAACTTTATGTCCTAATCCTAATAAATTATTTTCTTCATAATAGTTTGCTATATCTTCAAAGAAATCAAAAGGTCTTTCGTAATTTTTTTCGATTATATACTTAACTGAATTTTTAAATTTTTCTGAATTATAATAATAATCCAACATTTTTTCAAAATTTTTCAACTTCACTAACTCTTCATAACTTATAAAACAATTTGATAATATCTCATACGGAGGAAATTCTATATATTTATATTCATATTTTTCTATCTCTTTCGAAATTTTTGTTCCATTTAATATTTTTAAAAATCCTAGCTGAATCATTTCAGAGTCTAATTCATAAACATAATCAAATGAATCTTTAAACGTTTCATAAGTATCATGAGGCAACCCAGCTATTAAATCTACATGCAAATGAATATTTTTAGATATAGATTTGATATTATTTCTAAGCCTTTCTAATAAATTTCTTCTATTTATACTGTTCATTGTTTCTTTATTTATACTTTGAACCCCTATTTCAAATTGAAAATAATGCTCTGGAACTTTTTTAAGAAACTCAATAACTTCTTCATCAAATATATTAGCATTTATTTCAAAATGAAATGTTATTCCCTCTTTATAATTCTCCAATAAATATTCCCATATTCCTAAATATCTATCTTTTCTTAAGTTGTATGTTCTATCAACAAACTTTACTAACTCTATACCTGAATCCAAGAATTTTTTTAAATCATCTTTAACTCTATCTAAAGATAAATATCTCACACCTTTATCTATTGAAGATAAACAGTAAGAACAACTAAATGGGCAACCTCTACTAGATTCATAGTAAAGAATTTTTATATTTTCTTTTAGCTCTTCTTCTGTATATGGAAATGGAATTGTATCTAAATTCTCTATTGGAAATTCATCTCCTAAATATTTAAACTCTTTATCTTCTAACCTAGCTACACCTTTTTGTGTATTTTTATCTTTAGTTAAAAAATTTAACAATACTTTTTCTCCTTCTCCAACTAAAACATAATCTATTGAATTATTTTCAACTAGAGATTCTTCTGCATTATAACTTACTTCTGGGCCACCCAAAGTAATAACTATATCAGATTTTATTTTTTTAAGCTCTTTTATAATTCTAAAAACATATTCTTTATTCCAAATATATGTTGAAAATATATAATGATCGGCTTTAAGATTAAATAAATCTGTTATTATACTTTGAACTTGATTATTTATATTACTCTCATAAATTTCCAGCTTCAATTCTGAATGTTTTTCTACATAACTTTTTAAATATCTAATTGCTAAATTGGTATGTATAAACTGACTATTTATACCTACTAAAACTATTTTTTCCATTATTCTTTCTCCTAATTATTTACTTTTTTGAACTTCTAAATGTTCTCTATATGTTTTGGTAAATGTGTGCTTACCACTACTTGTAACTACAAAAAATAGATAATCCGTTACTGCTGGATTTATAGCAGCCATAACTGAATCATAATCTGGATTTGATATTGGTCCTGGAGGTAATCCTCTATACATATATGTATTATACGGAGATTCTACCTTTAAATCTTTGTAATACATTCTTCTTTTAGTATAATCGTATACATAGTTCACCGTAGCATCCGAACCAAGTTTCATTCCTTTTTTTAAACGATTATAAAAAACTGATGACATTAGTTTTTTTTCATCCTTTAACTGAGCTTCTCTCTCTATTATTGAAGCCATTATTAATTTTTCATAAAATAATTTTTTATCTAAATAATTTTGAGGAGGAAACTTTTTTAAAAATTGTGCTAACATGGCTTTTACAACTTCATCCTCGTTTGTATTTAATGATAGATAATATGTTTCTGGATATAAATATCCTTCAAAATTACCATTTGGAGTTATATATGGAAAGTCTTTTATTTTTTCTAGAGATTTTTTTAGCCCTTCTTCCGATCCTAAATTTCTCTCTTGAAGAAGTCTTCCAATCTCTTTTATTGAATAACCTTCTGGAATAGTCAATATTGTATATTTAACTCTTCCTTCCTCCATCATTTGAAGGATGTCTTTGTATGAATATTCTCCATTCAATTCATAAAAACCAGCTTTTATATTTTTACCTGAATTTTTTTCGTATTTTAGAAAAATTTTAAATATAATTGAATCTCCTACTCCTATTTCTCTAAAAATACTGTTTATACTTGTTCCACTCTTTAAATTTACTATGATTTTATAACTTTTTTTCTCATCTACTTTATAAGAATATATTTTAAAAACTGTTATAAATAAAACCAATACAGATAATAACAAGATTAAAAACTTCTTTTTCACAATACTCTCCCTACTTTATGCTGAAAAAAGCTGTACTTTGGTTTCCCTAGTTACAGCTTTTCTCTATTTGTTAATTATTTTCTTGATTGTTTTGCTTTCTCTATTAAAGGCTTTCTTCCTTTTCTATCTCTTTGGAAGATTTCAACAATTGTCTCAGCTTCTACGAATGGAACAGAAACGAATGAGAAGTTTTCATATACTTCTACACCTTTTAATTTTGATTCAGGTACTTTTGATTTTTCAGATATTAAATCTACTAATTTCTTAGGAGTCATTTTATCTTTCTTACCTAAAGCTATGAATAATCTAGTTTTTCCTGTTTTATCAATAGAAACGCTATCGATATCTGAGTAACTAGTTTCTGCTAATTCTTCAGCATAACAGTTCTTTAATATAGCTGCTATTATTTCAATTGGAGTAGCCTCTTGATCTAATAACTCTTTTGCCATATCTTGGTAAGCTTCAGCATCTCCATTTGCAATTAAGTTGTTTACGCTATCAAACAATCTTGTTTTCTTAGCTAAGATAACATCTTTAACTCCTGGAACTTGCTCTTTCTTTATTTCTGTTTTTGTTATTCTTTGAATTTGAAGTAACTTTCTGTACTCTGAAGGAGTTATGAATGTTATTGCAGTTCCTTGCTTTCCAGCTCTTCCTGTTCTTCCAATTCTATGTACATAACTTTCTGCTTCTTGTGGAATTGCATAGTTAATTACATGAGTTAAATCGTTTACGTCGATTCCTCTAGCTGCTACGTCAGTTGCAATAAGAATGTTTAAGTTTTTGTTCTTAAATCTTCTTAAAGTTACTTCTCTATGATTTTGACTGATATCTCCGTGAAGACCTTCTACGTCATATCCTCTATCTTGAAGTTTTCCAACAAGCTCATTTACGTCATTCTTAGTTCTACAGAATACTATTCCATAGAAATCATGTTCGATATCAACTATTCTGCATAAAGCTTCAAATTTATCTCTCTCTTTTACTTCAAAGTAAATTTGCTCTGTTAAGCTTGTAGTTAACTCTTTCTTTTCAACAGCTAAAACTTGATGATTTCTCATATGTGATTTTGCTATTTTTAAAATTTCAGCTGGCATAGTCGCAGAGAAGAATAACATTCTTTTCTCTTTGTTTGTTTCAGTTAAAATTTTCTCGATATCTTCTACGAATCCCATGTTTAACATTTCATCCGCTTCATCTAATATAAAGTAATCGATTTTATCAAGCATTAAGATTTTTCTGTTCATTAAATCCATTACTCTTCCTGGAGTTCCAACAACTATATCCACGCCTCTTTGAAGCTGTCTCTTTTGTTGCTCTAAAGATTGTCCTCCATAAACTGGAATTATCTTTAATCTTCTTCCATGTGCAAGTGAGTTAATCTCTTCTGCTACTTGAACTGCTAACTCTCTAGTTGGTGCAAGTATGATTGCTTGGATATGCCCTGTACTTGTTTCAATTCTTTCTAATATTGGTAAAGAGAAAGCTGCTGTTTTTCCAGTTCCTGTTTGTGCTTGACCAATAATGTCCTTATCTCCGTTTAATAATGCTGGTATAGTTAACGCCTGTATTGGACTTGGCTGTTCGAATCCTTTTTCTAATAATGGTTTTAACGTTTTTTCAGTTAAACCTAAATCTTTAAATGTTAATATTTTTTCCATATTCACTTCCTTAAACTATTTATATTCATTCATAAGATTATAGCATAGATTTATAAAAATGTGTACTTTTTTTATATTTTTATTTGAAAGTTGTGAGTCATTTTTTTACATGTTCTTATTCTGTAAGAATTATTACCATATTCAGATATTGATTTTTTTTTAAAAATGTAGTAAATAGAGTATTAATAATATTTTGAGGAGGTTTTTATGATTATTGATAGAAAAAATTCGAAAAGAACAGTTGTATATATTAACGATTCTCAAAAAAATAATCTTCAAAATTTTTTACACAGTATTGGTTTTCATTATTATACTGTTCAAACTAAATTAGAAGGAAGTTGGGAACATGGAGTCAGACATTTAAACAACCATGTTTGGCCAGGTTCAGAAGCTGTTTTTCATCTTATCGTTTCAGGTACAAAAGTTGAATTACTACTACAAAAGTTAAAAAGTTTTAGAATGAATCTTCCTGATAACGTTGTAATGGCTGTTCTTGTTTGTCCTCTTGATGACTTTATTTATAATATGATGACCGTTGATATTGAACCTGATAATAAAATTGAAAAAGTTGAATGGTTAAAATAAAATGGAAGTAGCTAGTAACAGCTACTTCCATTTCCATTTTTCTAATGCTTACATTTATTTTTTATACTACAGCTTCCATTTTTTTCTTTTGAACAATTACAAGGGCTTTCGCCTTTAAGCATTTTATAAACACTTTTTAAAGCAATTGCTCCAATGACAATTACTATTCCTATCAAAACCAAAGTTTTCATATATCCTCCTAATTTAAAGAGTTAAAAAAATAATTTTCCTATTTGGAATATTAATGTTGATACCACATAAGGAACTACTAATAGTATCGTAATTATAAATCCTGTAAATTTATATCCAAACTCTTGCTTTATAGCACCTAAAGTTACTACACAAGGAACTACTAGTAATATAAATGCCATAAATGAATACGCTCTTAATGGTGCTAATTCATCAGTCCAAAGAGCTCTTGTAGCTGATACAACTCCACTACCTTCTTCTTCTATTTCATCTGCTTCAGGAACACTAAATAATCCTTTAACATCAAAACTTAATATTCCTACTATTGAATCTTTTACAGCTACTCCTAAACCTGATATTTGTTCAATTACATCTTGAACAAATGTAGTTTTTTCAATTTCTTCATCAGCATTATCTTCTGAAGAGTTATCAGTAACTAAAACTTGAGCCATAAATCCTACTACAATCTCTTTTGCTGCTAAACTTGGTGGTATTGCTGCTACTGTTTCCCATCTATCTGCAAAGCCAGTTGGTTTTAAAACAGATTGGAAAGTTTTACCAAACTTAGCCATGTATGAATCTCCAGTATTTCCATTGTTTGGGAAATATGTTAACGCCCACAAAATCATAAGCATTCCCATTATTATTGTAGTTGCTTTTTTTAAATATGACCCTGTTCTATTTAATGTTGATTTAAATATAACTCTCATACTAGGTACTCTATAAGGTGGTAATTCTATTAAAAGAGCTCTTCCTTCTGATTTAAACATTTCAAAGTTTTTTAATACCAATCCTGTTAAAATAGCTATCACTATTCCAAGTACATAAAGTGACATTACAACCAATCCAGCTTTAGACCCAAAGAATGCTGCTGTAAATAAACCATAAACAGGTAATCTAGCACCACATGACATAAATGGAGCCATTGCTGCTGTTAATCTTCTTGAAGATTCATCTTCTAAAGTTCTTGTCGCATATATTGCTGGTACTGTACATCCAAATCCTAAAACCATAGGAACAAATGCTTTTCCATTTAAACCTAATTTTGTCATTATTTTATCCATTAAAAATGCTACTCTAGACATATAACCACTTTCTTCAAGTATTGCTAAGAAGAAATATAGATAAAGCATTAAAGGAACAAATACTACTACTCCTCCAACTCCTCCTAAAATTCCATCCATCACCAATGAAGCTAACCAATTTGGTGTATTTTCATCAATTAATAACCCTACATATTTTCCAACAAAATTATTTACAAAGCCATCAACCCAATCAATAAGTGGAGCTGAACCATTAAATACTGTTCCCATTAGTCCAACAATAATAAAGAAGAATATAGGTAGTCCTAAGTATTTATTTAATAAAATTTTATCTACTTTATCTGTAAAGTCTAATCTAGATTTAATTGATGTTGTAAAAGTTTTAGCTAAAATACCTTTTACTGCACCATATCTCCCTTCAGCAAATATAGTTTCAATATCTTCATCGTGGTCTTCTTCCAATTGCTTTGTTAAATCAATTATTTTTTTATCTAACTCATAACCATAATCAGTTTTAAGTTTTTCTAGAAGATGACTATCTTGTTCTAATAACTTTATTGCTAAGAAATCTTCTCCAAATCTATTTGAAGCTTTTAACAATATTTCGTTACAATTAATTTTACACTTTACTTCAGATATAGCTTCTTCTAAACACTTATCAAATAAAAGAGTATAATTCATTCTATCTTTCTTTAGTTTTGCTATTTCCAAAGCTTTATCTAGCAACTCTTGAAGACCTGTTCTTTTTATTGCTGACGTCATAACTACATCCATCTCAATCATTTCTGTGAACTTCTTTGTATCTAACTTATAGTTTAGTTTTTCAAATTCATCAAAAAGATTTAATGCAACCAACATAGGTTTTTCCAATTCTTTCAAAAGCATTGTTAAGTATAAGTTTCTTTCTAGATTTGTTGAATCTACTATATTTATTATTACGTCTGGATTTTCATTTATTATAAAATCTCTTGTTATTTTTTCTTCTAAAGTATATGGACTTAAACTGTAAACTCCTGGTAAATCTATACATTGTATTTTTTGCCCTTTATACTCAAATTCCGCCGATTTTTTTTCTACTGTAACTCCTGCCCAGTTACCAACTTTTAAATTAGAACCTGCTATTGCATTAATTAATGCTGATTTTCCTACGTTTGGATTTCCTGTAAATGCTATTTTTATCATTTTATTCTCCTAATCCATCTATTTCGATTTCTATATTTTGTGCATCTTGTTTTCTTATTGCTATATTTGTAGATTTAACTATAAACTCTTGTGGGTCTCCTAATGGTGCATTTCTTTCCAATTTGATTATTTCACCATTTGTTACACCCATATCTACCAATCTCTTCTTTAATTCTCCTAATTTTCCTATTTTTAATATTTTTGCTGATTCTCCTCTTTTTAACTCTGTCAACTTCATTTTTCCCTCCGAAATCATTTTGCATAACTTAAACTTTGATTAGCTTAATAATTTTATAAAATATAAATCACAGCAACTGCTGTGACTTATTATTATTCATTTCCAATTATTATTTTGTTTGCTAGTCCAAAATTTAAAACATATTTTGTTCCATTTATTTTTACAATATAATTACTTTTATCGTCTTTTAATAAACATACCTTATTTCCTATATAAAAACCTTTTTCTGTGAGTCTACTCTTATCTTGATCTCTTCCTTTTATCTGTTTTATCACAAACTCTTTATTTTGTTCAGCAAAAATTAATGGCATCATAGAATAAACCTCCTATTCAAGTCCTCTTTTGTTCTTATTAAGAGTATATTCCACTCAGTAACATTTGTCAAGAGTAAAACTTTAACAATCAAAGCTTTGATTAAAGAAATAGATTCTTTATACTGTGAAGTAATACACTCCTTACATTTGGACTATCTTTAGACAGCTCTTCTATCATTTTTTTTACTTTTAAACGCTTCGAATTATCACTCGTTTCATATGGACAATCATTGTGTAATATTGGTAAATTTAATTTCTTAGCATATCTAATAGTTTCTTTTTCTTCAACATATGCTAGTGGTCTAATAACTTTCAATCCATACTCTTCTGAATTATAAGCAGGCTTCATTACCCCCATATTCCCTTGATACAAAATATTTAATAAAAATGTTTCAACTATATCATCTTTATGATGCCCTAAAACCAATTTATTAATATTTTGATTTTTCATCTCTTTATATAAAATTCCTCTTCTTACTCTAGCACACATAAAACAAGGATTTTTTAAATCGCTATTTGTCAAAATGCTTTCACCAATAGAAGTTTCTATTACTTGTAATTCTACTCCCAATTTTTTACAATATTCTTTTATCTCACCATAATTTCCACCTTCTTCTACTGGATGGATGTGTATCGGAAATATTTCAAATTTAATTCCAGATATTTTTTGAATTCTAATTAGTGCATTTAGAACTGTTAAACTATCTTTACCACCAGAAATTCCTATTGCAACTCTATCTCCTTCTTCAATCATTGAGTAGTCATGCATCGCTCTTCCTATTGGACTCCATAAAGTTTTTTCAAATCCTTTATCTTGAATAAAAGCTAAAGTTTCTTTTTCATCCATTTTATCTAAAGAAATTTTTAAGCCTGTTTGCTTATAAATTTTATCTATCAATTTCATTCTTTTATTTTCTGAATATAAAATTTCTATTTTAATCTCTTCTTTTATATTTGTTATTATTATTTTTTCTTCAAGAACTTCAAATTTATAAGTTTGAAAAAAATAACCATCTAATTCTTTTATACTTTCTATTTTTAACACTATTTTTTTGCTCCTTTTTCATTTTCAGATACATAACCTAGTACATAATCTAAATTAATATTTTTCATTGAATTAAATATGCTCTGCTTGATTTGTGGATTTGTTTTTTCTAATGTTGTTAAAAGATTTTTAATTTCTTTTCTTTTAGAATCAACTTTTCCTGATTCTATAGGGCATCCACAAGCCATTGCTGCTATTTCATTTTTTTTAGTAAAGTTTATTATATCTTGCTCTTTTATATATATTAATGGTCTTATTAATTCTAATTTTCCACTCGTTGATTTTACTTTCGGAATCATTGTTTTAGTTGTTCCTGCATAAAACATATTTATTAATGTTGTTTCTATCATATCGTCAAAATGATGTCCTAAAGCTAATTTATTATATCCTAACTCTTCTACTTTGTTATATAAAACTCCTCTTCTCATCTTAGCACATAAAAAACAAGGACTTTCTGGTGAAGATTCAAAAGCTATCTCCCAAACATTTGCCTCGAAAATCTCACAAGGAATTCCCAATTCTTCTAAATTGAATTTAAATTGCTCTAAATCTATTGCTCCGAATCCAGGATTCATAGATATAAATGCTACTTCAAAATTTTTACTTTTATCTCTTTTTAACTCTTGAAATAATTTTGAAAGTAATAAACTATCTTTTCCTCCAGATACGCCAACTGCTATTTTGTCACCATCTTCTATCAAATCAAAGTCTTTTATTGCCTTCGTAAATTTAGACCAGATTTTTTTTCTATATGCATTTCTTATAGAATGCACAACCATTTCTACTTTTGTTTCAAAAACTTTTTCTTCCACGTTTCCTCCAACTTTATTCTATAGTTTTTCGCTATATTATATCACGAGTGCAAAAAATTTAACAATTCTTTTTTTTTGTGTTAAAATGTTTTATCTAATTAAATGAGGTGATAATATTTTATGAATAATATAGAAGAAAAAGTTCTTGATTTTTTAAAAAGTGGTATGGTTTATAGCGATGGAGCTATTATGAAAAATTTAGGAATAAATGAAATCGAGCTAGAAAATATATACTCTTCTCTTACTTTACAAGGATACTTAGAAAGCTATGAAGATTTCTTAAAGAAAAATCCTGATTATGAAAAAGGTGAAGAAGAAAGCTCTTGTGGTGGATGTTCTTCAGGTGGTTGCTCGTCAGGTGGTTGTTCTTCTCATGGTGGTTGTTCTTCAGGTGGTTGCTCTACTAAAGACGAAGATATTGATTATTCAAAAATCAAAGTTTTAACAGAAAAAGCTTTTATTTATAGTTTCTAAAAAATAAGAAGAAAGATTTTAGTATCTTTCTTCTCATTTTTTTATTAGCATAATCTATTTAAAAATTCCTCTACTTTTTTATAGTTTTTATAATATATTTGAGTAAACATTAAAAATAACATTGAAACTATAATAACTTCTGGATTTACAGTTTTATTTTTTATTGATATTAACAACCCTAAAATAAATATAACATAATATAATACTAAAAACTTTTTTATTATTTCATAAATAATTTCGAATGTTACTTTTAAAGTTTTAATTACTATTGTTTTTATTTTTTTTAACATCACTCTCACCCCTTAAAACTTTTTATATTTACATATTATGCTTTTTCATTTATTTTTTCCAATTCACTTTATTTATACTTAGTATTGACACAATTTCTTTTCAGGTTTATAATTAAATTCTACTTAACTATTAGGAGGTTTTATGAAAATAGATTATGTTAAAGGACAATTAAATTGTGCTGAAAGTGTGATTGACGCTTTTAATAAAAATAATGGAACAACTATTCCAGTTGCTTTAGGAAGTGGTATGGGACGTGGTGCTACAGTTGGTAGTCTTTGTGGTGCTGTCAATGCAGCTGTTCTTGTTATTGGGTTTCTAAAAGGAAGAGAATCATATTCTGAGGAAAATAATGCTCGTCCTCTATCAAATCAACTTCTTAAAGAAATAAAAGAAAGGTTTGATTCTGAAATTTGCATTGATTTAAAAAAATCTGGTGTCAGCTGTAAAGAAATTGTAGCTTTTACTTATGATAAACTTGAAGAGATTATAAATGAAAAATAGGAGTATTGATACTCCTATTTTTCATTTATATTTAATTTGCTATTTTTTCTTTTAGTAAATCTACACCTTGATCTACCTTTTCTTTTGCAGCATCTCCAACTTTTTCAATCTCAGCACCTATTTTATCTGTAGTCTTTTCTACAGAATCAACTGCTGTATCAGTTACTTCTTCTACATTTTCTTTTACTACTTCTTCAATTGTAGAAACTTCTTCTACTTTTGGAGTCTCTGCCTCAACTGCCGGAGTTTCTACTACTTGTTCCACCACTGGACTTTCTGGAACTGGTTGTGCTTCTTCTTTTTCACCTGAACATCCAATCATAAAAGCACTTAACGCTAATAAAGATAGCATTGTTATTTTTTTCATTATAATTCCTCCTTAAAACGAATTAATATATTGATATCTTATTATTTTGAATAAACTACTGTTTTCCTTTTTATTTACTATATTTTTGTATATACTTTTGTATTTCGAATTTTCTTTTTAACCCTTCTGAATTCATATATCTTACTTTTCCAAATATTTCTCTTTCTTTCCAAGCTCTATCATGTTTTCCAAAACACCAAGCAACACCAGCATAAGAGTTCGGGTCTCTACCATCTATAAAATATTTATTATTTAAAAATATAGCTATTTCATAAGCTTCTTTTGGAGTTTTGCTCCACTCTAATATTTTTTTACACCAATACATTCTCATATAACTCTCCATATAACCACTTTGAACCATTTGATTTTGACAAGCATTCCAATAAATATCATGGGTTTGTGCTGTTTCTAATTCTTTAGGTGAATATATATATTTCCTCTCATCTTTAATATGAATTTCCAAAGTTTCATAAGCCCATTTATAAGTGATTCCATTCCAATCATCATAATTTTTATTATAATATACAAAATTTATTGCTAACTCTCTTCGAATTGTTAATTCTTCTAAAAAGCTTTGTTTTTGATTTGTCATACCTTCTAACTTTTCTATCTCCAAGTAGATTTCTAAAGGTGATATCTGCCCAAAATGTAAATATGGTGAGAGTTTGGAGGCTCTTTCATTATCAGGTCCTTTTTCTAAATAAAAATTTAAATTTTCTTTTATAAAATATTTTAATTTTTTTTGAGCTTCTACTTCTCCTCCTATAAATTCACTTTCTATTTTTTCTTTATTTTCAAAAAGATACAATTCAGATACATCTAATTTTTCTATCTCTTCATTTTTAAGAACAGATTCTAAGTACTCTATTTCTTTAAATTCTAGCAAAAAATTATCTTTTATTTTATTATATTTTATTCTTAAAGTTCTAGCACTATATTCTTCTTTTGAACTTAAACTCTCAACAGGAATAGTTACATTTCCTTCTACTTCGATTATTGTAGCTGAAATTTTATTCAAAATTTTTTCTCTAATTTCTTTTTGAAATCTAAGATATGATTTATCCCAAATTACGACTTTTGCATTTTTTGAAACTTTTATTATATTTTCTTCTAAATCTCCAATTAAAAAAATAAATTTTATGCCTTTTTTATTTAAAGCATTTTTAACATCTAAAAGTCCTCGGAGCATAAAATCGTAATGACTTTTCTGAGATTCTGGATACTGTTCAATATAATTGAATACTACATACAAAGGTAATGATAACAAGTTAGAAACTTCAATAGCTTTATTTAATGAAAAATTGTATCTTGTTCTTTGAGATTCTTGCATCCAATACAAAATATATTCTCCATTTTTTATTTCATTTTTTTTCAAAAATTGAATTCTTTCTTCATTCACATTAACTCTCCTTTTTTATTTTATTCTTTTATTTTTTTTACAAAAATTTTATAACATTTCTTTCAGTTTGTTATTTCTCTTTTTTTTATGCTATAATTATTATCATAATATCGAGGTGTTTTATGTTTGAATTAACAAGTAAGCTTTTTAATACTCTTGGTTATATAATCGCTATAGCCTTCTTTTTTTCTCGATTTAAAAGTGCAAAGCATATTTTTATTCGAGAAAAACATACTAAAAAAGATATTTTTATATTATCTATGATTTTTTCTGGATTAGCAATTCTTGGAACCTACATAGGAATTGATTATAAGGGTGCTATTGCAAACACTAGAAATATTGGTGTTATCGTTGGTGGAATGCTTGCTGGCCCTGAAGTAGCAATTTTATCAGCTCTTATAGCTAGTATACATCGAGTTAGTGCTGAAATAAATACTCTTACAGCAATACCATGTTCTATCGGTACAATATTAGGTGGTTTTATTACAAGTTATCTATATAAAAAATCTAATTCTACAAATAGATCTTTTTTAGGATTTTTTGCTGGGATAATCATTGAAAATATCACTATGTTACTTATATTAGTTATGATTAAAGATAAATCTTTAGCTTTTGATATTGTTAAACAACTGTATCTTCCTATGCTTTTTATTAATGGTATCGGAGTTGCTGTAATTATAATTGTTACAGAAGAAATTTTAGATGAAAAAGAACGTGAAGCTGGAACTCAAGCTAAATTAGCCCTTGAGATTGCAAATAAAACGCTACCTTTTTTCAAAAATAACGATTCTTTAGATAGTGTTTGTGAAATTCTTTTAGAATCTTTAAAAGCTGAAACTGTTGCTATTACTAACAATGAATATGTCATAGCTAGTGCTTTTAAAAGTAAGGGAAATAGTTTGAAAAATGAAAAAATACAAAGTGAAGCAACAAAAAGAGTTTTATTATCTGGTGAAGTTTTAACTCTTGATAGAAACAATAATTTTAGTGATTTTTCTTATTCTGAAAATAAAATAAAATCTTGTATAATTTCTCCTCTTTTTCGAGATGAAAAAGTTTCTGGAACATTAAAAATATATTTTAAAAATGAAGAAAACATTACTGCTCGAAAAAAATATCTCGTTATAGGTTTATCTCAACTTATATCAACTCAACTAGAGCTCACTCGAATGGAAGATTTCAAAAGTATGGCTAGAGAAGCTGAATTGAAAGCCTTGCAATCTCAAATAAATCCTCACTTTTTATTTAATGCACTCAACACTATAACTTCTTTTGTTAGATTTAACCCAACTAAAGCTCGAGAAATTATAATTGATTTATCTATATATCTAAGATATAATCTTGAAAATTCTGCTAATCTTGTTCCCTTAAAAAAAGAACTTGAACAAGTTAAAGCTTACATAAATATAGAAAAAGCTAGATTCAATAGCAAATTTGAAGTTTTTTACGAGTTCGATGAAAACATAGATGATATTAAAATTCCGAGTTTAACAATACAACCTCTTGTTGAAAATAGTATTAAGCATGGAGTCTTAAAGCAACAAGATTTAGGAGAGGTTAAAATTAGTATAAGTAAAATTGATTCTAACAAATGTCTTGTTTCTATTGAAGACAATGGTGTTGGTATCAATCCAGAAGTTGTAAAGAATATAAATAAAAAAATAGAAAAAAATATTGGTTTAAAAAATGTTCATAATCGTTTGAAATTAATTTATGGAAATGGATTGAAAATTGAACGTTTAGAAAAAGGAACTAAAATTTCATTTTATATAAATTAGGAGGAACTGTGATTAAGTGTGTAATTGTTGAGGATGAATTTCCTGCTAGAGAAGAGCTTAAATTTTTTATAAAAAACAATAAAAATTTTGAAATTGAAAAAGAGTTTGAAAATCCAATAGATGCTTTAAAATTTATTGAAGGAAATAATGTTGATGTTATTTTTTTAGATATAAATATGCCCCACTTAGATGGTATGACTTTGGGTAAAATTATTCATAGAGTTAATAGTAAAATTAAGCTTGTATTCATCTCTGCATATAAAGATTTTGCTGTCGATGCATTTGAAATCAAAGCTTTTGATTATATATTAAAACCATATTCTGAAGATAGAATCACCAGTGTATTAGAAGCTCTTAATGAAGAAATTAATAAAAATGATATTTCTTCAAAGGATTTGAGCATAAAAAAAATAACTGTAAATCTTGACTCAAAAATGGTTGTACTCTCTACAAAAAATATTTTATATATTGAAGCTGATGAAAAAGAATCTCATATATTTACAGAAGAAGCTATGTACTCTTCTAAGTTAAAAATTTCTCAACTTGAAAAAATACTGGATGAAGCCACATTTTTTAGATGTCATCGTTCCTATATAATTAATATTGATAAAATCGTTGAAGTAGAGCCTTGGTTTAATGGTACATATATTTTGAAAGTTTCAAACTCAAATTTTAAAATAGCAGTTAGTAGGAATAAAGTTAAAGAGTTAAAAGAAATTTTGACCATAAAATAATAATAGGAGATTTCAAATCAAATGATTTTGAAATCTCCTACTTTTTAATTATTTTTTATTTTTTTCAAGAATAAAACTAGTGCAAATATTGCTCCTATAATTCCAACACTATATCCAATTGTTTCAGATAATTTGAAACCTTCTGGAGCTATCAATATATACGTTGTTACTACAGCTGTCATGAATGTTCCAGGAACTGTTGCTATCCAATGATTTTTACCCTCTCTTGCTAAATAAACTGCACCTGCCCATAAAGCTATTGTTGCTAAAGTTTGATTTGACCAAGCAAAATATCTCCAAATTATTGCAAAGTCTATAAAACACAATCCAATTCCTACTGCAAATAAAGGAAGTGCAATTACAAATCTATTTTTTATAGGTCCTTGCTTATAACTTATAGCATCTGCTATTGCTAGCCTCGCACTTCTAAAAGCTGTATCTCCTGAAGTTATTGGACAAGCTACTACTCCTAATAAAGCTAACGCTCCTCCAACTTTTCCTAAAATACTATTTGATATTGTATTTACAACTACACCTGCTGATCCTGCATTCATTAAACCTTCAGTTCCACCAAAGAACGTCATAGCTGCTGCTGCCCAAACTAAAGCTATTACTCCTTCAGCAATCATAGAACCATAAAATATTTTTCTTCCTTCTTTTTCATCTTTCATACATCTCGCCATTAAAGGAGATTGTGTTGCATGGAAACCTGATATAGCTCCACAAGCTATTGTTATAAATAGGTATGGATAGATTGATGTACCTTTTGGATGTAAATTAGTCAATGAAATTTCTGGTATATTATAACCTTGGAAAATTAATCCCCCACCTATTCCTATTCCCATAATAATTAGTGATGCTCCAAATATTGGATATATTTTTCCAATTAGTTTATCTACTGGCAAAACTGTTGCTAATATATAGTACGCTATTATTATTCCAACCCATGTTAAAGAATTTATCCCCGTCATATTTGATAGTATTCCTGCTGGACCATTTACAAAAACTACTCCAACAAGAACCAATAATATAACTGAAAATACTCTCATTATTTTTTTAGCGTTATCACCTAAATAATGTCCCACAATTTCTGCAATTGTTGCTCCATCATGTCTTACTGAAAGCATTCCTGATAAGTAATCATGTGTTGCTCCTGCAAAAATGCACCCAAATACAATCCATAAAAATGCTGCTGGACCCCAAAGAGCTCCTGCTACTGCTCCAAATATTGGTCCTAATCCAGCTATATTTAAAAATTGAATTAAAAATGCTTTTTTCCAATCTAATTCAACATAATCAACCCCATCTGCCAAACGAACTGCTGGAGTTTTTTTATCACTTACTCCAAATACTTTCTCTACATATTTTCCATAGAATACATAACCAAGAATTAAAGCTATTAACGAAACTATAAAACTAATCATATTAACCTCCATATTTTCTTTATATTATAATTAATTATAATACTTTTTCAAAAAAAATATATCTTTTTTAGATTATATTGTACTTTTTATTGCTTTAAATGTCGTTTTTTAAGCTCCAAAATCTTTTCGTGCTCTATAAATTTTAATGTTGTTCTTGTAAAAGCTACAATACTTAAAATTGGGGCTACTATTATCCCTATTATTGGAATGAAATATAGTATTGTAAAAATAGCTCCACCTGTTGTAAAAGGTATTTTATTTCTCCAAATAAATTCAGAACTTTCTTTTGATGAAAACTTATGTCTTTCTAGAGTATAATCAACAAAGTTAAATGAAATAAAATAACTTTGAACTATAAAAATTAATATTGGAACAAAAATATTTATCAACGGAATGAATCCTAAAAAAAGTATTACTAGTGTATACAACATCTCTTTTAAAAAACTTTTACTTGCTATTTTTATTCCTCTTATAATAAAAACAAGATTATCTTTAAATGTAAAACTATATTTTATTTCTGTCTCAAAAGTTTCTATTTTTTCTGAAACATAGCTAAAAAAAGGAGCTAAAATTCCTAGTAAAATAGTTTTGAAGAAAAGATATTGTATTGAAATAAGTGTAACTCTTATTAATACAACCACCACTATCTTAACTATTCCTGTATAACTCTGAAAATTAAAAATTTTATTAACCTTATCAAATATAGAGTTTCCTATATAATTTGAAACAAAGAAAAAGGATATTAATATTATTAATCCTACAAATGTACCTACAAAATATCCCCATCTTAGCTTTTGCTGCTTTATTAAATGAGGTGCTGATAAATAATTCTCCAACATTATTTTTATTTTCTCCATCTCTCTCCTCCTTTAAAATAAAAAAGACCCAAAGGTCTTTTTATTGTTGATATATATTTATTTCTACTCTTCTATTTAGTGCTTTTCCTTCTTTTGTAGAATTAGAACCTACTGGATTTCTATCTCCATAACCAACACTTGAAATTCTACTTGGAGAAACTCCTTGAGCTGATAGATAATTTGCTACACTTTGAGCTCTTTGTAAAGATAAATTTAAATTTGAATTTGGATTACCAGTATTATCTGTATATCCTGAAACTTGTATTTTTGTTTCTGGATATTTATTCATAATATACGATATTGAGTTTAACGGTGCATAGAATCCACCATTTAAAACAGAACTTCCACTTTTAAATGAAGATTCTCCTGGTAATCTTAAGTTTATATTATCTTTATTATTAGTTACTGTTATACTTGTACTGTTTAAAGCATTCATAAACTCCTTATATTGGGCATCTTTATAAGCTCCCCATCCAAGTCCTGCTAATGCTCCTATTCCTGCTCCTATAAGAGTTCCTTTTGTATCTTTTCCTACTAGCTGACCAATCAAAGCCCCTGCTGCAGCACCTTTTACTGTTCCACTAGTTTTTTTATTTGCAGTAGTACAAGCTCCTAATAACGATGTTGTTAATAGTAACATAGCAACTATTTTTTTATTCTTCATGTTTTAATCCTCCTATTTTGATACTTTCTTATATTATCTTATATATAGAGGAACATGTCAAGAATCTATGTTATTTTTCTCACTTTGTTTTATTATTTTGCACCTAAAGCTGCCATTGTGATGTAATTATATGGCTGATTAAAATGTGGCAAGAAGAAAATATCTAATAATTTTAATTTATCTATTGTTACTTTCTCTTGAATTGCTAAAGAAAACATATGAATTCCCATTGAAATATCTTGTGTAGATGCCATCTGTGCACCTAAAACTCTTCTTGTATTTTTATCATAAACTATCTTTAAACTCACTTCATCATTATCTTCTTCAATAAAACCTGGTTTTTGTAAATCTTTAAACTCTGTAGCTAAAGCTTCAAAACCTAAAGCTGTCGCTTTTTCTAAAGTTAAACCTGTTGAAACCATGTTTAATCCATATATTGAAATTCCATTTGAACCTTGAACTCCTATACTATCCAATTTAGTTCCACACACATTATGAGCTGCAACAATTCCTGAACGTACTGCATTTGTTGCTAATGCTATATAGTTTGTATCTTCTATTGAGTTATCGTAAACTGTTGCACAATCACCTATTGCGTAAACATCATCTAAATTAGTTTTTTGAGTTAAGTCAACTTTATAAGCTCCATTTCTAAATAACTCTAATTTTTCTTTTCCTAAAATATTATTTGGTATAAATCCTACAGCTAATATAACCATATCAGCTTTATACTTCTTTTTATCTGTTACAACCTCTTCAACCTTATCTGTTCCTTTAATTTCTAATACTTTTTCTCCAAAGTTTACATTTACACCATTTTTTACTAATCTTTGTTTCATCATTTCTCTAAATTCTGTATCATAATATCCAGATAAACAACTGTCACTTAAATCAACTAACTCTACATTTTTACCACATCTTTGGAAAGCTTCAGCTAATTCAACACCAATATAGCCAGCTCCTACAACTACTATATTTTTCAACTCTTTATTTTCTAATTTATTTATTACATCTTTTGCATGTTGATATAACTTTACAAATTGAACATTTTTCAATTCTTTTCCTGGAATTGGTAAATCTATTGGTAATGATCCTGCTGATAAAATTAATTTGTCATAAGATTCAACTATTTCTTCTCCATCTTTATTTATTCCATAAACTAATTTATTGTCATAATCTATTTTTTTTACTTCTGTTTCCATATGAACTTTAGCACCATTACACTCTAATTTTTCCTTTGAAGAATAGAATAATCCTTCAGGTCCTGAAATTTGCTTTCCTATCCATAAAGCCATTCCACATCCTAAAAA
>JBOFUO010000027.1:0-5552 GCA_051652625.1 Cetobacterium sp. | reverse complement strand
GAAATATTTCTAAATATAGTTCTGAAGAGAGAGCTCACTTTAGAAATAAAAATATTGGTTTTATTTTTCAATTTCACTTTTTATTGCCTCAATTTAATGTGATGGAAAATATACTTATTCCAAGTTGGATAGAAAGTGGTAAAAGTTCAAAAATAGAAGAAAAACGAGCTCTTCAAATACTAGAAGAGATGAATTTAACAGATGTTGCATATAGAGATTCTAAAAATATATCTGGAGGACAACAGCAACGTATCGCTATTGCAAGGGCACTATTAAATAATCCAGAAATCATTCTAGCAGATGAGCCAACTGGAAACTTAGATTCTAAAACAAGTACTGGAATATATAATCTGTTGAGAGATATAAATAAAAAATATAAAACCACCTTTTTAATTGTGACACACAATCCAGAAATAGCTGCACTGTGTGATAGAGTTATTGAAATTGTAGACGGTAAGATTAAAACCGAGTAAAAATTAATTTTTACTCGGTTTTATTATTTTATAATGTTAATATTATTTTCTATAAGTTTTTCTTCTATTTCAGTTGGAATTTCAGAATCTGTTATAATTGACATATTAGTTTTTAGTTTTGAAAAATTAAAAATAGAATCTTGTAAAAATATTTGACTTGTTGCTAAAATATAGACTGATTTCGCAAAATCTATTCCAGTTTTTTGTAAAATACCAACTTCGATAGAAGAAGTACTCATTTGTAAATTGTCTACATTAATTCCAGAGGCTCCTATAAAAGCTTTGTTTGTATTAAACATTTCTAAATTCTGTCGAGTTATATCCCCAATAAAAGAGTTTGATTTATGGTTGTAAATTCCACCTAGAGAAATAACTTCTATATTAATATTACTAGATAAGATACTCTGGATTTCTAGATGATTTGTTATTACAGATATTTTAATTTTTTCTTTTTGAAGTAACTCTGCTATTATTAAATTAATATCACAACTATCTAAAAAAATTATATCCCTCTCCTCTATTAAAGAGATTGATTTTTGAGCTATTTTTAGCTTTATTTCTAACTCAGTTTTTCCTAGTTTTTTTAAACTAGAACTTTGAATAATTTTTTTTTTCGAGATAGCTCCACCGTGAGTTCTAATTAAAAGGTTTTCCTCTTCCATATTGCAAAGGTCTTTACGTATAATTACCTTACTTAAAGAAAAAAGATTGCTCAACTCATTTACACTTACTTTTTCTTTTTGTTTTAATATATTTAAAATTTTCTGTTTTCTTTCTTCAACAAACATAACGCCCTCCTGATTAGTAGTTTATAAATTATAGCATATATATATAAAATTAAAAAGAAAGTTGAAAATATCTCGTATAAAAATATAATAACAAATTTTCTAAGGAGGTGTTAAATGAAAAAAGTAGATGTAATAATCGTAGGAGCAGGACCTGGAGGCTTAGCAGCGGGATTATTACTTTCAAATAAAGGATATTCTGTTAAAATTTTTGAAAAAAAATCCTATGTTGGTGGAAGAAACTCTTCTTTTAAATTAGGAGAATACAAATTTGATTTAGGACCAACCTTTTTTTTAATGCCAGATGTTTTAAAAGACATTTTTAAAGAAGTAGGAGAACGTATAGATGATTATTTAAATCTAATTGAAATTAACCCAATGTATAGATTAAAATTCTATGGATTAGATGATTTTAATCCATACTCTCACAGTAAAAAACACTTTATGTATGGAGAGTTAGAAAAGATATTTCCTTATAGTTCAAAAGATTATGATAAATATATGGAGAGAGAAGAAAAAAAATTCTCAAGATTAGAACCTTGTTTAAAAGTTCCATATCTCTCTCCAACAGATTACTTAAAACCAAGATTCATAAAATCACTGCCATATTTGGACGCATTTAAATCAATATACAATGTGCTAAGTGATTATTTTAAATATGAAGAGTTAAAATTAGCATTTACATTTCAAGCTAAATATATAGGAATGTCTCCGTGGATAGCGCCTGGAACTTTTTCAATTATCTCTTTTCTAGAGCATAAATATGGAGTTTATCATATAGAAGGTGGATTAGGAAAAGTTTCGGATGTTTTAAGCAATTTAATAAAAGAAAAAGGAGGAGAAATCTATTTAAATTCTGGTGTTAAAAGAGTAATTTTTGAAAAGAATAAAGCTGTTGGTGTAGAGTTGTTTGATGGTAGTTATTATATGAGTGATTGTGTAATTTTAAATGCAGATTTTGCAACCGCTATGAAAAATTTAATTCCTGAGAATATAAGAGATAAATACTCAGATAAAAACTTGGAAAAAAAGAGATATTCATGTTCTACATTTATGCTGTATCTAGGAGTAAATAAAATTTATAAAAACATTTCACATCACAGTATAATTTTTGCAAAAGATTATAAAAAGAATCTAGGTAAAATAAGTCAATATAAAGATGTAGGTGATGATTTTTCTTTCTATATACAGAACCCATCAGTAACTGATAAAAGTTTAGCTCCTGAGAATAAATCATCTATATATGTATTAGTGCCAGTTTCTAATAATAATTCAAAAATTAATTGGGAATTAGAAAAAGATAAGTTCGCAGAACTAATTTTAAAAAAAATAGAGAAAATTGGAGAGTTTAAAAATATTAAAAATCATATAGAAGAGATGAGAATTATTACTCCAAAAGATTGGGAAAATAATTATGATGTTTATAAAGGTGGAGTGTTCAACCTTTCGCATGATTTAGGTCAAATGATGTGGCTTCGTCCTCGTAATAAACTTGAAGGATATAAAAATCTATTTTTAGTTGGTGGTGGAACTCACCCAGGAAGTGGATTGCCGACAATCTATATGTCTGCTAAAATAACTTCTGATTTAATTGAAAAAGAATCATTAAAGAAATAGGCTAAAAATCTAGCCTATTTTTTTAATGAAAAATAGTTCTTTTTCATTTGAAAGTTCTGCTGAAAAAGAATAGTTTAAAGAATTGAACTCTTTAATTTTTTCTATTGAATCTACTCTGTTTTTTATTAAATAGTGAAGCATTGAACCTCTAGCTTTTTTAGCTTCAGTACTAATGTTCTTAAAATTTTCACCATCAAATTGTCTAAATTCAATATCTAAAATATGAAAAACTTCACGATTTAATAACTTAGAAAACTCTTTCGATGCAACGTTTATAAAAGTTTCATTTTTAAATTGGATTAGAGACTCTTCTATTTTGTCTTTCCAAAACGAATAAAGAGAAACTTCTAGAATTTTATTAGTCATATCAAGTCTGTATGGTCTTATAAAACTCATTCCATTTAAAATACCATATAGTGCTGAAAATATATAAAGGTTATCTTTAATATAAATGAGTTCTTCGCACGAATAATCATGAGTTTGAAGCTGTCTAAAACTAACTCCATCATATAAAGATATTGCCTCTCTCTCCTCAGCTGTTTTAAAATTCTGATAAATATTAAAAGTTTCATTAAGAATGTTATCTTTAATCTTTAATTTTTTACCCAATTCATCTCTGGATAATGTTTTTAATTTGCTCAGTAAAAATTTTGTGGATAAATCTAAATTTGAACCTGTAGAAACATTTTTTTTATCTAATACTATACTTTTATATTTCATACTCTTACTTGGCGAAAATAGTAATTTCAAAAAACATCACCTCTATATTAAATTTAGCTTTATTATATCATTTTTATGAAAAATTAACTGTATATTTCTAAAGAATCAGTGTATAATTAAAGAATAAAACATAAGATAAAATGGAGGTTACTGTGGACCAAAGAATTGAAATACTAGCAAAGAATTTAGTTAATTATTCTTGTAGAGTACAAAAAGGAGAAAAAGTTTTAATAGAAACAGTAGGCGAGGATACTAAAAATTTAGTAAAAGCTTTAGTTAAAGAGATTTACGCTGTTGGAGGATACCCTTTTGTATCAATAAAAGACCAAAGCGTAACAAGAGAGATACTAAAAGGTATGAGTAAAGAACAAGCTGAATTAATGGCAAAATATGAATTAGAAAGAATGAAAGACATGGATGCATACATAGCTATAAGAGCAGCAGAAAATGCATCTGAGTTATCAGATATAGAATCAAACAAAATGAAGATATACACAGATTACTTTTCAAAACCAGTTCATTTAGGAGAGAGAGTAAATAATACAAAATGGGTTGTGTTAAGATACCCTAATAACTCAATGGCTCAATTAGCAAATACATCTTTAGAATCTTTTGAAGATTTCTATTTTAATGTTTGTAATTTAGATTATTCAAAAATGAGCAAAGCTATGAATTCTTTAACAACATTATTAGATAAAACAGATAAAGTTAGAATAACTAGTCCTGGAACAGATATATCATTCTCTATTAAAGATATACCTTCAGTAAAATGTTGTGGATTAAGAAACATTCCAGACGGTGAAGTTTATTCTGCACCAATTAAAAATTCTGTAAATGGAGTTATTACATATAATACACCTTCAGTTTATCAAGGTACAACTTTTGAGAATGTATGTTTTAAATTTAAAGATGGTAAAATTGTTGAAGCAACAAGTAACAATACAGAGAGATTAAATGAAATTTTAGATACAGATGATGGTGCTAGATATATAGGTGAATTTGCAATAGGAGTAAATCCATACATATTAAAACCTATGAAAGATACATTGTTTGATGAAAAAATAGCAGGAAGTATACACTTCACACCTGGACAAGCTTATAAATTAGCTGATAATGGAAATAAATCAGCAGTTCATTGGGATTTAGTTTTAATTCAGAGAGCTGATTTTGGTGGAGGAGAGATTTGGTTTGATGACATTCTGATTAGAAAAGATGGAATATTTATGATTGAAGAGTTAGAGATATTAAATCCAGAAAATTTAAAATAGGAGGATTTAATCATGAATATACTTATGGCACTTTCACAGTTAGAAGTAACTGGTGCTGAAGTTTACGGAACCGTTCTAAGTAATGAACTTATTAAAAGAGGCAACAATGTCTATATAGTTTCTGATACTTTAACAAAACCTACAAATGCACAGTATGAAAAAATAGAATTTAATAAAAGAAAGTTATGTAATAGAATTAGCCAAGTTAGAAAGCTTATAAAAATTATAAAAGAAAAAAGAATAGATGTAGTTCATGCACATTCAAGAGCATCTTCTTGGAGCTGTGCCATAGCTTGTAAAATAACAGGGATACCTCTTGTTACAACAATACATGGTAGACAACCTGTTCACCTTAGTAGAAAGCTCTTAAAGGCTTTTGGAGATTATTCTTTGAGTGTATGTGAAAATATAAGAGACCATGTTGTTAATGATTTAAATGTAAATCCTAAAAATATAATGGTTTTAAGAAATATGATAAATACAAAAGAATATCAAAAAAAATCTATAGAACAAGTTAGTATCGGTAGAGGTGAAAAAATAATCTCTATTATAGGAAGACTTTCTGGTCCTAAAGGAGATGTAACTTATAACCTTTTAGATATACTACATAGAAGAAAAGATTTCAAAATCCAAGTTATAGGTGGAAAAGATATTCCGCAAAGATTTAAAAAATTCACAGGAAATGTAGA
>JBOFUO010000026.1:0-43077 GCA_051652625.1 Cetobacterium sp. | reverse complement strand
ACGTTAACATTTAAATGTTGTCCTCCATCAGCTGTGAAGTATCCATCCATTAATCCTACTAAGTTCTCTACTCTTTCTTCTCTAGATTTTCCTAAAGCTCCTGGAGTAATTGCGAATGTGTAAGAAATTCCATCTTCTGCATGGTGGAATGGTAACTTAGCTACTGAAGCAAGTGCTGCTACAGCTCCTCTCTTATCTCTTCCGTTCATTGGGTTAGCTCCTGGTGAGAATGGAGTTCCTGCTTGTCTTCCACAAGGAGTTGTTCCAGTTTTCTTTCCATAAACTACGTTTGAAGTAATTGTTAAGATAGATTGAGTTGCTTTTGCATTTCTGTAAGTATCGTGTGTTCTGATGTAGTTCATGAATTTCTCCATAATCTCAACAGCTAATTTATCTGTATTATCATCGTTGTTTCCGAATGCTACATATTCTCCTTCTCTTTCGAAGTCAACAGCGATTCCTCTTTCGTCTCTGATTACTTTTACTTTTGTATCTCTGATAGCTGCTAATGAGTCAGCAACAATTGATAATCCTGCGATTCCTGATGCTTGAGTTCTTAAAACGTCAACATCATGAAGTGACATTTCAAATGCCTCGTAAGAATATTTATCATGCATGTAGTGGATAACTTTAAGAGCGTTAATATATACTCCTGCTAACCATTTTAACATTGTATCATACTTTTCCATTACTTCATTGAAATCTAAGTACTCAGAAGTGATTCCTTCGAATTTAGGTGCAACTTGTGCTCCTGACTTCTCGTCTCTTCCTCCGTTGATTACGTATAATAAAGCTTTTGGTAAGTTTACTCTAGCTCCGAAGAATTGCATTTGCTTTCCTATTTTCATTGGAGATACACAACATGCGATTCCATAATCGTCACCTAATTCATGTCTCATTAAATCATCATTTTCATATTGAATAGCTGATGTGTCTATTGAAACTTTTGCACAGAAGTTCTTCCAGTTTTCTGGAGATTTTTGTGACCATAATACTGTTAAGTTCGGCTCTGGAGCTGGACCTAAGTTGTAAAGAGTGTTTAAGTATCTGAAAGCAGTTTTACTTACTAAAGTTCTTCCATCTACACCTTCTCCTCCTAAAGCTTCAGTAACCCAAGTAGGATCTCCTGAGAATAAATCATTGTACTCTGGAGTTCTTAAGAATCTTATTATTCTTAATTTGATGATGAATTGGTCGATTAAATCTTGAGCTTCAGTTTCTGTAAGGATTCCAGCTGCAATATCTTTCTCGATAAAGATGTCTAAGAATGTAGCAGTTCTTCCAACTGACATTGCTGCTCCATCTTGATCTTTTGTAGCTGCTAAGTATGCAAAGTATACCCATTGTACAGCTTCTTTAGCGTTCTTTGCTGGCTTTGTTACATCAAATCCATAAGAAGAACACATTTTTACGAATACTTTTAAAGCGTTTATTTGCTCAGTAATTTCTTCTCTTTTTCTGATGATTTCTTCAGTTAATTCTGGAGCTTCAGCTTTCTTTAATTCAAACTTCTTCTCTTGAAGTAATCTATCTACTCCGTATAGAGCTACTCTTCTGTAGTCTCCTATTATTCTTCCTCTTCCGTAAGCATCTGGTAATCCAGTTACGATTCCTGATCTTCTTACAGCCATCATATCTTCAGTATAAGCAGAGAAAACTCCTTCATTATGAGTTTTTCTATATCTTGAGAATATCTCTTTAGTTATTGGATCTATTTTATATCCATAAGCCTCAAGAGAGTTTTCAACCATTCTTAATCCACCTTTTGGATAGATTCCTCTTTTTAATGGAGCATCTGTTTGAAGTCCTACGATTGATTCATTTTCTTTTGAAATGTATCCAGGTCCATAAGTATCAATTGCTTGTGGAGTTCTAGTTTCTGCATCATAAACTCCCTTTTCAATCTCTACTTTGAACATTTCTGTTAATGTTGACCAAACAGCTTTAGTATTGTCAGTAGCTCCTACTAAGAATGACTCGTCACCAGTGAAAGGTGTGTAGTTATTCTGAATGAAATCTCTAACATTAATTTCTTTCTTCCATAAGTTTCCTTTGAATTCTGACCAGTAAGATTGTAAGTTTTCCATCTTTTTTCCTCCTGAGTGGACTATATTTTCTATATATTCCTATTTATATTTTCGGTTTAAACTTTGTTAAGTTCAACTTCATTTTCAAGGAAATTATAGCACAAATAATAATCAGTGTCAAACTATTCCATAGTTTTTGGCGATTAATTTTATACTAATTTAGTGGTTATTATTTGATTCTTTTATTGCTTTTTTTGTTTGATTACCAATTCTCGAACAATTTCATTAATATTTTTATTGTTTTCTAAGTACATTCTTTTCAAATCTATCGGTTTTCCTACAGTTATACACACTTTTTTATTTGCATTAATTTTAATATTTTTTCTATTTTGAACAAAAAAAGTTCCGTCAATTGTTACAGGAAGAATAATTCCATTTGTTTCTGTAGCTAATTTAAAGCTTCCTTTTTTAAAACTTCCTATTTCTCCATTCAAACTTCTTTCACCTTCTGGAAATATAACAGTTGGATAACCTTCTTTTACTATCTCCACTGCTTTTCTTATACTTTTAATTCCTTCTCTTGGATTTGACCTGTCTAAAAAAATACATCTACTCATTTTCATCCACATTGAATAAAAAGGCCAATTTTCCATTTCTTTTTTAGCTACAAACCCTAAAGGTATATCCAAAGCTTCTATAAGAACAGGTATATCCAAATTACTTTCATGATTTGAAACAACTACTATTCCATCTTCTCTTTTTAATTTTCTATAAGCTTTTTCGTCCAAGTAAACAACTTCTAAATCAATTTTAGCTGCTTTAATTATATCTTTACATAAAATTTGTTTTAATACTTTTCTAGCTTCTAAAGGAGCTTTGTCTGTAGACATCTTATTTATTTTTCTAGCTTTAAATATAGTTATATATCCAAAGTCTATTATTACAATAAGTATAACTTTTAAAAGTGTTATCATTGTTGTTGCTCCTCTTGTTTTTGATTCATAATTTTTTTTATATCACTATAAGAGTATCCTTTTCTCATAAGAGAAGCTATTTTTTTATGGTCATCTCTATTTCCTAATTTATCCCAAGCTTTAGAAAGTTCATTTAACTCTTCTTCCGATTCATAAAATAACAATGCGTCTCTAATTATTTCAGGAGATATTCCTTTTAGCTTTAAACTGTATTCTATTTTTTTTCTGCCACCTTTTTTATTTTTAGCATATGTTTTAGCAAATTCAATATCATCAATATAACCATTCTCTTCCAGTTTTTTTACAACTTTTAAAACAACAGTTTTCTCCCAATACTTTTGCAATAGTTTTGTATATATCTCTTTTTTACTGTAATCTCGTTTTGCTAAGTAGTAATATGAAGTAGAGAGAGCAGCTAACTCCAACACTTGTAAGTATTCGTCGTGAGATAGCTCCTCTCTCTTTTTCAATTCATATTTATTTACTATTTCGTTATTTAAGCCAATATTCAATCCGTTTTCAAAGAGAAAATTATTCTTCAATAATTTCTTCAGCTTCAAAATTATCTTCTCCTTCTGATGAATTAACTATTACTTTACTTTTAACCAATAGTTCATTAACCTTTTCTTCTATAGCTGCTAACAATTCAGGTTCAGTTTCTAATCTTGCTTTTACATTTTCTTTTCCTTGACCTAGTCTTATATCTCCAAAACTAAACCAAGCACCTGATTTTGCAACGATATCATTATCTAAAGCCATATCCATAATCTCTCCAACTCTAGATATACCTTTACCATACATTATTTGGAATTTAGCTTCTTTAAAAGGTGGTGCAACTTTATTTTTAGTTACTTTAACAACAGTTTCATTACCTATCATCTCTTCACCTTGTTTTACACTTCCAATTCTTTTTACTTCTAACCTAACAGAAGAATAGAATTTTAAAGCTTTTCCACCTGTTGTAGTAGTTTGTGGACCAAAACTAAATCCACCTATTTTATCTCTAACTTGATTTATAAATATCATTGTTGTTTTTGATTTATTGATTGACCCTGTTAATTTTCTTAAAGCTTTAGACATCAATCTTGCTTGAAGTCCCATCTGTTGATCTGACATCTCTCCATCTATCTCTGCTTTTGGAACTAAAGCCGCTACTGAATCGACAACTATTACATCTATAGCTCCTGACCTAACTAGCATATCTGCAATTTCTAATGCTTGCTCTCCAAAATCTGGTTGTGATATTAATAATTCTTCAACATCAACACCTAATGCTTTTGCATAAACTGGATCCAAAGCATGCTCAGCATCTATAAATGCTGCTACTCCACCTAACTTTTGGGCTTGAGCTACTATATGCAAAGCAATTGTTGTTTTTCCAGAACTTTCCGCTCCATAAACTTCTAGGATTCTTCCTCTAGGTACTCCACCTATTCCTAGAGCTATATCTAAATTAATACTTCCTGTTGGAATAACTTCAATATTCATTCCTTGATTTTCACCAAGTTTCATTATAGAACCTTCACCAAAGTCTTTTCTAATCTGCTTTAATGCTGTTTCTAATGCTTTTGACTTGTCCGTTACTGTTTCTAATGACTTTTTTGCCATGCTCAACTACCTCCCATTTTTTTCTATTGTGCTCATTACCCTTTCTGCACTTAATTTTTTCATACAATTAAAATGTTTTTTCGGGCACTCTTTGTCACCATGTAAACTACAAGGTGAACAAGGTTCATTTAAGTAAATCAACCGATTATTTTCATCATACTCAAACATTTCTGGACTAGTTGGTCCAAAAATAACATAAGTAGGACATTTTACTCCTCTAGCAATATGAAATGGTCCTGAATCATTTGTTACTAAGAACCTTCCTTTAGACAACAAAGCTCCACTTTCTTTAAGATTTAACTTTCCCGCTAAATTTACAGCTGTATCTCCACTTAGTTTTTTGATTGTTTCACACATTTCATACTCATCTTTAGAGCCTATTATAATTGGTTTCTTTCCATATTTATTATAAAGCAGTTTTGACAAATGTGCAAACTCTTCTTTTGTCCATTTTTTAGTTTCCTTTGAAGCTCCTGGGGCTAGCATTGGAACATTTTCATATTCAACACATAGTGTCTTTAATTTTTGAAGATGTTTATCTTCAAAAGAGAATGTTAAATCTTCACCTTTATATTCTAATCCTAGAATTTTAAAAGCACCAAAATAATTTTTAATTATTGTGTTATCAACTTTATATTTTATAACTTTAGTTTTTACTAAAAAGGTTTTTAATAAACCTCTTTTTTTATAAGTAAATGTTTTTGAACATATAGCATTACTTATAATTTTAGACCTTACTTTAGAATGTAAATCAAAAACATAATCATAGTTATTTTCTTTCAATTCTTTTCCAAAAACTATCATATTTTTTAAACCATCATGCTTTTTTTTATTAAATAAAATTAAATTATCTATATAAGGACATCCCAAAATAGAATCTTTAAAATTTTCCATAACTAGAAAATCTATAATTATTTCTGGATACTTTCTTTTTAGCTCTTTTAATATTGGTGTTGTCAATATTACATCCCCAATTGAGCTAAGTCTTATAATTAAAACTCTCAATTTATCTTTCCTTTCCCCTAATTACTTTTTTCATTTTTCCAATCCAATGTAGATAATTATTTAAACTTTTAGCTAATTTATAATTCAAAGTTTTTTTATCATATATATCTACTTGTTTATGACAACTTTCCTCTAAATATATAAACTCATAAACTTCTCCTACTTTTCTATATATATTTTTAATTAATTTTGCATCTATTAAAAATATCTTCTTTTTCACTATCATAAAATTACTCAGTTGAGAATCTCCGTGTAAATAACCTTTTTCATGTATTTTTTTCAGTTCTCCCACTACTAAATTTAAGTTTTTAAAAGTTGCTGGTTTTCCTTCAATATATGAAATCAATAGAAATGAATCAAAACTCATCCCAAAATATTTTTTTTCCCAATACATAATTGGTATTGGACCTTTAAATCCAGAATTTAATATTCTTAAATAATTTTTATATTCTCTTTTACTTTCACTACCTCTAAATAAAGAAATAAACCTTTGCCATATTCTTTTATTTTTTTCTTTTGGAACCTTATAAACATATTTATTTTTATCTATCTCTAAAAGAAGCACCTCGCTTCTTTTATCATCTTTTAATGTTTTCAAAACCTTATACTCTTTATTTTTCAATTTATTTGGTAGAGTAAAATCTACACATTCATTACAGACTACTTTTTCCATAATTACCTTTCAAATTATCTATAATTTTTTTATAAACTATTTCTGGTTTTATATTTAACATACATTTAAAATGACCTTTTGGACATTTGTTTCCACCGTGAATTGAACAAGGTCTACACGATAAATCATCCACTTCTAAAACTTCACTATTTTCACTCCATGGGAAAAATCCAAACTTTTTTACTGTCGGACCAAAAAGTGCTAAGATATATGTTTTATTAAATGCTGACGCTATATGAATTGGTGAAGAATCATTTGTTAAAACTATTTTTGATTTTTTTAAAACTTCTGCTAATTCTAAAAGAGTTGTTTTACCTCTTAAATCAACGACACCTCTAGATATATTTACATTCAAAAATAACTCATCCTTGCCACCAACAACTATAACTTTGTTACCATTTTCAACTAATAAATCTATAACTTGATTAAAGTATTCTAAAGGCCACTTTTTAGTAAACCATTTACTACCTGGAGCTATTGCTATAACATCTTTATTACACAAGTTATTTTCACTCCAAATGTTTTGAACTGTTTCTACATCCTTCTGAGCTGGATATAATTCTATTGGATAATTTTGAATAGAATTTTTCACTTCTCCTTCTATAAAAGATAGTAATTTTTGAACTTCATGTTTTTCTTTATCATATTCTATTTTATGAGTAAATAAAAAAGACCCACTTGCAGATTTATATCCGACTCTTTTAGGAGACCTTGTTAACCATGATAATATTGAACTTCTCAAATATCTATGAGGTGTTAAAACTAAATTGAAATTTTCATATCTCAATCTTCTGCCTAATCCAATTAAACCTTTAATTCCTGAATGATTCCCTCTTTTATCATACTCTATTATCTCTGTTAAATACTTATTATTTCTTAAAATACTAGCTCCTACAGGAGTTGTTACATATGTAATTTTAGATTCTGGGTATACTTCTTTTATTCTTTTCAATAAAGGTGTTGATAAAACAATATCTCCTATAAAAGCTGTATGTATAATTAATATTTTCATCCCTATCGCTCCAATCTCTCTATTATTTCTGCTACTATTTTATTTTCAATTTCATCTGTGTATGAATCAAAATTCTTATGTTTATAATTTTCTTTTGAATTTTCATCTGGAACAATATAACTTACATCATTATTACCAAATACTCCCCAACGTTTAGGACTTTGAGTTGGTTTTTTAGGATATAACGCTACTATACTTTTTTGTAACGAACCCGCTATGTGAGTTGGTCCTGTTGACCCTCCAAAATAAACTTTGGATTTACTTATAACTGCACCTATGTTTAATAGCTCGCCTCCATTTGCAAATAAGAATACTTTTTTTTCGCCTATTTTTTCTATTAAACTTAAACCTCTTTCTTCGTCTGAAATATGAGCGGTTATAACTACATCTAAATCTACTTGTTTTTTTATAACCTTTTTTATAAGTTGAGCATATTGTTCATCGGTTATATTTTTAGCTGAACCACCCATAAACGGGTTGATAACTAAAACTTTTTTACCTATCTTATTATCCTCAAAAAACTTTTCTGCTGATTCAACATTAGTTTTATCTAAATATATACCGGTATTTATTTCAAATCTCTCTTCAAATAATTTTTTATCCAGTTTTTTTATTAAGTCTAAGTTATACTCAGCTTCATGTTTAATAGATTTTGACCTTTTTTGTAAAACGCCTTTATTAAAAGTAAAAAATGATTTCAATTTAGATAAGGGGCCTATTTTAACTTTTGCTTTACTCGCCTTAGCAAGTTGCATAATAAAATCATCTACATATAGAGCTATAAATGCATCTGCATTAAAATATTGAATTTTTTCTAATAACTCTTTTTGTCTATATCTGTCAATTTGAAGAACTCTATCTATATAAGGTAAATTCTTTACTATATTATAGTTATAATCTCTTACTAGCAGAGTTATTTCAGCATCTGGATACATTTTTTTCACCATAAAAAAGCTAGGAATTGATAAGATTAAGTCTCCTATTTTATCAGTTCTTGCTATTATTATCTTTTTGTATGTACGAGCCATTTTTATACATCTCCCTCAATTTAAAATATTTTATCATAGAATATAAAGAACTTGTTGAAGCTATTACAAATCCTTCGACACCATCTAAAAATCCTAATCTAAATATATACATTCTTAAAAATTTATACAATGGATTTATAGCTATATCGAATAAGCTTACTCTCTTACCTTTTTTATAATAATCTTTTGCTCCTTCAGTTGTATATCTATTAAATCTAATAAAATAATCATCCATTGTTAAGTATGAATGATGAAGAATATTTTCTTTTATTTTAAATACTTCTGCTTCTGTTTCAAAAGCTTCATGAACTGTATTATCATTAAATTGGCCTACACCTTTTTTAAATAGTCTAATTGCATAAGAAGTTCCCCAACCACCATGTTTTAGCTCTTTTCCAAAGCAAACAGACAATCTATTTATTTTAAAAATTTCTGCTTTATTTTTTTCATCACTTGTTATCTCTTTTATTTTTACTTTTAATTCATCAGAAATCTCTTCATCTGCATCTATATTTAAAATCCAAGTCCCTCTGCATTTTTGAATAGCTGAATTTCTTTGCGGACCATATCCTTTCCAAGGCTCTACATAGAATTTAGCACCGAATTCTTTCGCTATTATTTCTGTAGAATCTGTAGACCCACTATCTACAATAATTATTTCATCTGCTAATTCTTTAACTGATTCTAAAGTTTTTCTCAGTATTTTTTCTTCGTTAAAAGTTATCATTGCAACAGATATTTTCATAATTCCACCTCTCTGTTTTTACTACTTACTCTTAATTATAACAAATTATACGTTAATTTACAAAATAGTTTTCCAATAAAAAAAGAGATAAGGTTTCATAACCTTATCTCTAATATTTCAAAGAATTACTTAGCTTCTGATGTGAAGTCTAATGATGCAAGTCTTTGGTATTGTCTCCATCTTCTTTGAGATTCTGATTTATTCTTAGCAAATAATACTTCAGCATGTTCTGGCTTAGATTTAGCTAATGTAGCATATCTAACTTCTCCCATTAAGTAATCATGGTAGATATCCCAGTTAGGTTCTTTAGAATCGATTTGAAGAGGATTTTTACCTTCTGCTTCTAACATTGGATTATATCTAAATATTGGCCAATATCCACATTCAGTTGCTCTCTTCATTTCAAGTTGACTGTTACCCATTCCATTTTTTAATCCATGACTTATACAAGGTGCATAAGCTATAATTAATGATGGTCCTGCATAAGCTTCTGCTTCTGCAATTGCTTTTAAGTATTGAGCTTGGTTAGCTCCCATAGATACTTGTGCAACATAGATATGACCATAAGACATTGCTATCGCAGCTAAATCTTTCTTCTTATTAGGTTTTCCTGCAGATGCAAACTTTGCAACCGCTCCTGTTTGAGTTGATTTAGATGCTTGTCCTCCTGTATTAGAGTAAATTTCAGTATCCATTACTAAAACATTAACGTCATCTGATGAAGCTAGTACGTGATCTAATCCACCATAACCGATGTCATAAGCCCAACCGTCTCCTCCAAATATCCATTGTGATTTTTTAACAATATACTGCTTTAATTCTAATATTTCAGTTGCCACTGGGCAATCACAAGCTTGTAATGCTGGAACTAATTTATTTCTAATCTCTTTTGTTTTGTTTCCATTTGTTCTATTTTGAAGCCACTCAGTAAACATTGCAGCAATTTCTTCAGAAACATTATTCATATTCTCTTCCATAATTGTAGCAATTCTATCTCTCATCGCTTCAACAGCAGTTGCCATTCCATATCCAAACTCTGCATTATCTTCAAATAATGAGTTAGCCCATGATGGACCTTCTCCACAGCTATTTGTTGTATAAGGAGTTGATGGTGCTGATCCTCCATATATAGAAGAACATCCTGTAGCGTTAGCTATCATCATTCTATCTCCGAATAATTGAGTTATTGCTTTGATGTAAGGTGTTTCTCCACATCCTCCACAAGCTCCATGGAATTCGAATAATGGTTGTGCAAATTGAGATCCTTTTACTGTTGCTTTAGACATAAATTCATCTTTATATGTTACTTTATTGAATAAGTATTCTGCATTTTCTGCTTCACCTTTTTCAATTTCTTGTCCTATAGGTACCATTACTAAAGCTTTTTCTTTAGCTGGACAAACATTAGCACATAGTCCACATCCTGTACAATCTAAAGGTGAAACTTGAATTTTGTACTCTAACCCTTCTAAACCTTTTCCTACTGGAGTTTTTGTTTTTAACTCATTAGGTGCTCCTGCTACTTCTTCTGCTGTCATTAAGAATGGTCTTATAACTGCATGTGGACAAACATATGAACATTGGTTACATTGAATACAATTTTCTACTTTCCATTCAGGAACGTTTACTGCAACTCCTCTTTTCTCAAAAGCAGTTGTTCCGTTCTCAAATGTACCATCTTCATATCCTAAGAATGTAGAAACTGGTAACTCTTCACCTTTTAAAGCATTTATAGGTTTTGCTATTTTTTCTACGAATGATTCTAACTTAGTTATTCCACATCCGCATCCTGTACAGTCGCAAGCTTCTTTTGCTACTTCATTCTCTAAAGTTGCCCATGTTGGATCTACTTTTACTTGAACTAGTTCTCCTGCTCCCTTATCAATAGCTTCATAGTTCATTTTAACAATAAGATCTCCCTTACTTGAGTAAGATTTCTCTGCATATTGTTTCATGTAACTTTGTGCATCTTCAAATGGAATAACATCTGCTAATTTAAAGAATGCTGATTGCATTATTGTATTAGTTCTTCCTCCTAATCCAATTTCTGCAGCAAGTTTATTAGCATTTATAATGTATAACTTTGCATTTTTTTCTGCTAATTTCTTTTTAACTGAGTTTGGTAAATGTGTTAAAAGTTCATTTTCATCCCATACACAGTTTAATAAGAATGTTCCACCTTGCTTTAATCCAGATATCATATCATATTGTGTTAAGTAAGAAGGTACTGAACACGCTACGAAGTTTGGTGCTGATACTAAGTAAGTTGATTTAATTGGATGCTTTCCAAATCTTAAGTGAGATCTAGTTGATCCTCCAGATTTTTTTGAATCATATGCAAAGTAACCTTGTGCATATAAACCTGTTTTATCTCCAATTATCTTAATTGAGTTTTTGTTAGCTCCAACTGTTCCATCTGCTCCAAGTCCGAAGAATAGACATTCTCTTACTCCTTCAGCTCCTGTTTCAATATGTGGTCCTACTTCTAAAGATTTGAAAGTAACGTCATCATTGATACCTACAACAAATCCATTTTTAGGTTCTTCATTCTTCAAGTTATCAAACACAGCTTTCATTTGTGCTGGTGTTGTATCTTTTGAAGATAATCCATATCTTCCACCTACAACCATTGGTGCATTTTCCATTCCATAGAATAATCCTCTGATATCCATGTATAATGGTTCTCCAAGTGATCCTGGTTCTTTTGTTCTATCTAATACTGCAATTTTCTTAACTGTCTTAGGGAATACATTAAAGAAGTATTCTGGTGAGAATGGTCTATAAAGATGTACATTTATAAGACCTACTTTTTCACCTTTAGCTCTTAAGTGATCAACAGTTTCTATTAATGTTTCACAAACAGATCCCATTGCAATAACAATGTGCTCTGCATCTGGTGCTCCATAATAATTAAATGGCTTGTAATCTCTTCCAGTTACCTTAGATATTTCTTCCATATAATTTGCTACAATTGCAGGTACTGCATCATAGAATTTATTTTGTACTTCTCTTGTTTGGAAGTAAATATCATCGTTTTGTGCTGTTCCTTTTGTCACTGGGTGCTCTGGATTTAAAGCTCTTTCTCTAAAGGCTTTTATTGCATCCATATCAACCAGTCCTTTTAATACATCAAATTCCATAACTTCAACTTTTTGAATTTCATGTGAAGTTCTGAAACCATCAAATATATTCATGAAAGGTACTCTAGATTTAATTGCTGCTAAATGTGCAACTCCTGATAAATCCATTACTTCTTGTACTGAACTTTCAAATAACATTGCAAATCCAGTTTGTCTAGCTGCATAAACGTCTTGGTGATCTCCGAAAATTGATAATGCTTGTGCTGCTAATGCTCTTGCTGAAACATGTATAACTGATGGTAAAAGCTCTCCAGCTATTTTATACATATTAGGAATTTTTAGTAATAAACCTTGTGATGCTGTATATGTTGTAGTTAAAGCTCCAGCCTGTAAAGATCCGTGAACTGTTCCTGCTGCTCCTGCCTCTGATTGCATTTCAACAACTTTAACCGGAACGCCAAACATATTTTTCATTCCTCTTGATGCCCATTCGTCAGTGTATTCAGCCATTGGCGATGATGGAGTTATTGGATAGATTCCTGCTACCTCTGTAAAAGCATATGAAGCATATGCTGCAGCTTGGTTTCCGTCCATAGTTTGCATTTTTTTAGCCATTTGAATTATCCTCCCTTAGTTTAGTTGACTCTTGAATCAACTCTATTTTACGTATTATCAACGCAATTGTCAACTAAACTTCTAAGTTTTTTTAAGAAATTGTAAACTAATTCAACCAAATATAATTGTTTTTGACTATTATGTTGCTTTTTAAAACGCTTTTATATGAAACTACTTTGTAGAGTTTACTATCTCAAATGTATCTCTAGCTATTACTAACTCTTCATTTGTAGGAATCTTGAATGCTTTTACTTTTGATGTTTCTGTTGTTAAAAGAACATTTCCTTTTTGTCTCTTTGAGTTAACTGCTTTATCTAAGTCAAGTCCTAAGAAGTCTAAACCTTTTAAAACGTCCTCTCTAGTTTTTCCAGAGTTCTCTCCAATTCCACCAGTGAAGCAAATTGCGTCTACTCCTCCCATTTGTGCAGCATAGTTTCCTACATATCCTCTTATTTTGTAAGCGAACATATTTTCAGCTAATATTGCTCTTTCGTTTCCTTTTTCAGCTGCCATTTCCATATCTCTACAATCTGATGATTCTCCGAAGATTCCTAAAATTCCAGATTGTTTATTCATTCTGTCATCCATCTCTTTATCAGATAATCCTCTTTTATTCTTTATGAATAAAACCGCTGCAGGATCGATATCTCCACATCTAGTTCCCATCATAATACCTTGTAATGGAGTTAATCCCATTGTTGTATCTACACATACACCATTTTTAACTGCAGATACTGATCCACCGTTTCCTAAGTGACATATTATTATTTTTGATTCAGCTGGATTTCCTAATAACTCTTGAGCTACTGCTGAAACAAACTTATGAGATGTTCCGTGGAATCCATATTTTCTAACTTTTAATTCAGTATAATCTTCATATGGTAAAGCATACATAAACGCTTCTTTTGGAATTGTTTGGTGGAATGATGTATCGAATACTGCAACATTTGGTTTTCCAGGCATTAGGTTTTGCATTGTTTCAATTCCTAATAAGTTTGCAGGATTATGTAATGGAGCTAATTCAGAACACTCTTCCATAGCTACCATAACTTCTGGAGTTACTAATACAGATTGAGCGAACTTCTCTCCACCATGTACAACTCTATGACCTATAGCATCTATTTCTTCTACTGATTTTATTACTCCATATTCTGGATGAGTTATAGCTTTTATTACTAACTCTAATGCTTCTTTATGAGTAGGCATTGCTTCTTTTATTTCGATTTCGAAGTCATTTGCTGGAGTTTCATATTCCATTTTTGATCCATCGATTCCTATTCTTTCACAAAGTCCGATTGCAAAAAGCTCTCCTGATTCTGCGTTTAATAATTGATACTTTAGAGATGAACTACCACAGTTAATAACTAAAACTTTCATTAAATTTACCACCTTAATTTTTATTTTTTATTTTGAAGTGAGACATTACATCTCACTATTTTTTACCTTAATTATATTTTTTAGACGATTACTTTCCAGCTTGCACTGAAGTTATTGCAGTTAAATCTACTATATCTTTAACTGAACATCCTCTAGATAAATCATTTATTGGAGCTGCTAATCCTTGAATTAAAGGACCATAAGCTTCTGCATTAGCTAATCTTTGAACTAGCTTGTATCCTATATTTCCTGCTGCTAAGTTAGGGAATATTAATATATTTGCATGTCCTGCTACTTTTGATTCTGGAGCTTTCTTTAATCCTACTGCTTCAACTAATGCCGCATCAGCTTGTAACTCTTCTTCAAATGCAAACTCTACATTTCTTTCTCTTAATATTTCTCCAGCTTTTTTTACAACGTCTACTGAATCATGCTTTGCAGATCCTTTTGTAGAGAATGTCATAAGTGCAACTTTTGGCTCTAATCCAGCAACTGCTGCTGCTGTTGCTGCTGCTTCTGAAGCAATATCAGCTAATTGCTCTGAAGTTGGCTCTGGTATTACAGCACAATCTCCAAACAATAGAATTTCACCGTAAGTTTCTATGTTATGCTTTAACTCCATCATAAATACAGATGATACAGTTCTTACTCCTGCTTTAGTTCCTACAACTTGTAATCCAGCTCTTAAAACATTAGCTGTAGGTGAATCTGATCCTGAAACCATTCCAGCTACGTCTCCCATTTTTACCATCATAGCACCAAAGAAGTTAACATCAGTTGTTAATAATCTTTCTGCTTCCTCTGGAGTCATTCCCTTTTTTGCTCTTAACTCACAAAGTTTTTCTACATAAGAAGCTAACTTCTCAGTAGTTTTTGGATCTACTATTTCAACACCTTCTAACGATACTGTTAATTTTGCAGCAAATGCTTTTACTTCTTCAACATTTCCTACTAATACAGGTGTTCCTAATTCTTCTTCAACTATTCCCGCTGCTGCTCTGATTACTCTCTCATCAGTTGCCTCAGGAAGAACTATTTTGTTTCCTAAAGTTTTTGCTTTTTCTTTAATCTGAACTATAATACTCACTTTAAGTCCTCCTTGATTTTCGTTAAATAAACCATAGTTTTTAATCACACTGTAATAGTGTGCGTATTTTTCAACTATATATTAACAAATTTTATATATATTTACAACAGAAATTCTTTTTTTTTTTTATATATTAATCAAAAATTGCTCTTATGTACTCTTTACTATCAAACTCTCTTAAATCCTCTATTCCCTCTCCAACCCCTATATATTTTATAGGTTTCTTCAATTCTTCAGAGATGCTAAATAATATACCACCTTTAGCTGTTCCATCTAATTTAGTAACAACAAAACCTGTTAATTCTGTAACTTCATTAAACACTCTTGCTTGAACCAAACCATTTTGTCCAGTTGTACCATCTAAAACTAAAATAGATTCATATGGTTGGTCACCAATTTTTTTCTTTATAATATTATTTATTTTTTCTAACTCTTTCATTAAATTATTTTTATTATGCAATCTTCCAGCTGTATCTATTATTACAACGTCTGCATTTTTATCTTCTCCAGCTTTTAAAGTATCAAATACAACTGCACCTGGATCAGCACCATCAGGGTGTTTCACTATTTCAGCACCAGCTCTTTTTGTCCACTCTTCCAGCTGTTCTACTGCAGCAGCTCTAAAAGTATCTGCTGCTCCTATTACAACTTTTTTCCCATCTTTAACCAATGCTGATGCAATTTTTCCAATTGTAGTTGTTTTTCCAACACCATTTACACCTACAACTAAAATAACATTCATTCTTCCAGGTTGAATATCTAGTTTTGTGTTTTCAGTTATTAAGTACCCTTCTAGAACATCTTTTAGTACAGGATAAACATCCTCTGGTTTTTTTACACCTCTTGCTTTTACCTCAACTTTTAAATCTTTTACAATTTTCAAAGTCATCTCTATACCAATATCTGATTGTATTAAAGTATCCTCTAACTCTTCATACATCTCTCCATCTACTATAGATTTTCCAGTAAATATATTTTTTAAAGTTCCAAACAGACCCTCTCTTGATTTAGATAGCTTCTCTTTTAAAGATAAGAAGAAACTTCTTTTTTCAACTTTTGGTTTTTCTACATAACTTACCTCATCGTCTACTTTTCCTTCTTCAAAAGGTACTTCTTCAACTTTTAATTCTTCTTTTACTACTACTTCTTTTTTTTCTACCTCTTCTGAACTTATTTTATCTTCAGAATCAGTACTTTCTACTACTTCTTTTTCTAAGTTTTGTATTTCTTCTTCTACCACTACTTCTTTTTTTCTACCGAAAAGTTTATTAAAAAATCCCATAATACTCCTCCAAATTATTTAGAAATTATATGTCTTACAGCAAGTATCCCCATTACTGCAGCTATGTTTAGTCCACTTCCATACCCAGAACTATCTCCTGCAGCATATAATCCCTTGATGTTTGTTTCCATGTTAGCATCTATCTTTATTCTTGTACTTCTAAATTTTATCTCTGGGAAATACAATACTAAATCACTTGATGCAAATCCTGGAGTTATTTTGTCATGTACTTCAATAAACTCGATTATGTTATCTAATATTCTTTTTGGACAAGCAAGTGAAATATCTCCTGCTACATAATCCTCTGTTGTTGGAATAATATTCAATCTAGCAATTGATTCATCAGTTGATCTTCTTCCTACTTTTAAATCACCATAAGATTGCATTAATATTTTTCCATCTGTTAACATTGATGACATTTTAGCTATTGCTGTTGCATATTCAAACGGTTGCTTGAACGGGTGTGTAAAAGTTTTTGTACATAACAAAGCTAAATTTGTATTCTGTGATTTTTTATCTTTATAAGCATGACCATTTGCTAATACAACATCATCACTATGCTTTTCAGCAGCTATAAATCCACTTGGATTTGAACAGAAAGTTCTCATTTTATCTCTATACTTTGTTGTATGGTAAATCATTTTAGCTTCATAGAAATTCTCATTTATATCTTTCATTACTAAATCAGGTATTTCAACTCTTACACCTAAATCAACAGCTCCTGTTTCATAATTTACTCCTGATTTTTCACACATTCCCATTAACTTTTGAGCACCACTTCTTCCAAGACCTAATACTACACTCTTAGCAAAATAGCTTTCAGATTCACCTTTTTTATTTTTTACTACAACTCCTTTAATTGAACCATCTTCAATTATTAAGTCTTCTGCCGATCTTTCTGTAATAAAATCTACTCCATTTTCTAGAAGTTCATTTACTAGCTTTGTATATAACTCTCTTGAACCATCTGTTCCTAAATGCATTGTTGGAGTGTCTACTAGCTGAACATTATTTTCAATACATCTTTTTTTGATATCCAACATAATTTGATTATACTCTAAACCTGATGGCTTTTCATCAAAACCAAAACTTTTATAAATGTTTGATACATATTGGATAGTTTCATTTACTATAGCTTTTCCTGTTAAAATATGTACATCTCCACCTACTCTATAATCCATATTGAACTTAGAATCTGAAAATGCACCCGCTCCTGAAACTCCATAAATAATAGCACAAGTTGGGCACTTTACACATACTCCTAACTTTTCTTTAGGGCAAATTCTTTGAGTAAGCATTCTACCCTTATCTAAAACTAACACTTTTAAATCTTTATTTTTTTTTATAGCTTCATATGCTCCAAAAACTCCTGCTTGTCCGCCACCTAAAAATATAATATCGTACATTTATTCTCCTCCGTTTTGTTACTACTGTTTATTCCAATTTATTTTTTCTACGTATATATCGTCTGGTAAATTAGGATGAATTTCTCCTGTTTTTCCAGAATAGTTATAATTCCATCCACCATTTTTACTGCTACCTTCAAAATCAGCAACATCATAAACATCATTTGTTGCAACAATAGAATTACTACCATAAGTTTTCGCTAAACTTTTTCTTCCGTAAATCTCTGCAAAAGATATTTTATTCCCATAAACATCATTATAATCTAAAAGGTGTAAGTTTAAATTTACTCCTGCTTTATTCAGTTCTGGATAATTTCCTGTTAATTGATAATACTTTTCCAAAGCTACCCTAAGCTCTTTCGTACTTCTTATAGTTTCATCTATTTTATAAGTTCCTGTTAAATCATCAATACCTCGCATAGCTAAATATATAAATAAAATCGTAACCGCTATATTTATAACCCAATTCAAAGTAGTTATTCTTCCATCTTTTTGCATAATTTGTAACCTCTTGTTGTATTATGACCTTTTTGGTTTTATAAATGCATCTCTTATAATTATATCTCCGCCTTTTGGTGAAGTAATTTCTACGTATAAAGGACCTCTTTTTACAGATAACCATCCTAATCCTTTAAATACTAACTCTTCTCCAGTTTCAACTGTATAAAGTTCTACATCTTTCTCAATACTGTTGAATTCATCTCTACAAGAATCACACGGTGGAGTTATGAAATCTGCTCCATTCATTAATTCAGCTGCTTTATCGATATTAGTTTCGTGGAAAGTAACGTCTTTTGATGCATATAATGAGAATATTGGTTTTAAATCATCATTGTTTAAAACAGTCATTTGAATCATTCCACCAATTAATATTACTCTATCTTTTTCAACTTTATATGTTTTTCTAGAAATTTCATTTGCTGGAATTAAGTTTTGATTACATTCTTGACATACAAAATCTGAGAATCTTCCTTCTGGAATCAATCCTGGTGTATCAATTAAAGTAATTTTAGAGAATGGTATCTCTGTTTTTATACTTTTTAAAGTTGTTCCTGGGAACTTTGAAACTGTTACTCTTTTAGCTCCAATTAACTTATTTATAATACTAGATTTTCCAACATTCGTTACTCCTAAAACTAAAGCTGTCGCTCCGTTTGGATAGAAATGCTTTATCTTTTTAAAGATTCCATTTATTCCATAACCATTTTTAGAACTTACTATAGCAATATCTAATGGTGCAACTCCCTCTTCTGCTAATCTTCTTTTTACCCAGTCCGCAACTTCTGAAGGATGCTTATCATCGGGTATTAAATCTAATTTATTTATTACAATTATTGATTCCATCTCTCTAAGAATATCTAAAATCTCATCATCAAAAGAACCTTCAAAATCAATTATATCAAAAACTGGAATAGCTACATCTGCTTCTGCTAAACTTTTTCTAACTTCATTTCTATAATCATCTTTTGTCATTTTTATAGGTATATATTGTCCATAATTCTTTATCTTAAAACATCTTTGGCAAAGTAACTCTTTACTTCCACCTTGTAAAACTGATTTTGGTAAAAACCCATTAGAATTTGAATTTTCCCCTTGAAGTTCAATTCCGCATCCTATACATTTTTTTGTCATAAATTCTCCTTTGATTATAATATAATTTTTTTATTATTTTATTTTTTCTTGCTCTAATAAATCTTTACGCTTTTTCTTTTCTAAAGCTTCTATATATATTTTTGTTGATTCTAAATTTGTATGACCTAGTAATTTTTGCAATTGTAACAATCCCATCTTATTTTCCAACATATGAACTGCAAAGGTATGTCTAAAACTATGAGGGCTAACTTCTTTTGTTATTCCGCCCTTAATTGCATATCTATCAATAAGTCTTCTTAAAGAACGATCAGTTAGTCTACCACCAGATCCATTTACAAACAATATCTCTTTTTTATACTTTTCACCTAATTTTTCTTTTTTGGCTAAAATATATCTTTTATAAAACTCTCTTGTTCTTTCACTAAAAAATACTGTTCTGTATTTTTTAAAACTACTCACAACAACTTCTCTACCATCCAAGTTAAAAACTTCTTCTCCTAATCCTAAAAGTTCTTGGGATGTTATTCCACTTGAGTAAAGTAATTCAACTATCAACCTATCTCTTAAACTGTGGTAATTTTTCAACTCTATTGATTTTCTAAAGATATCTATTTCTTCTAAACTAAGTACTTCTGGAACTCCTCTATCATAACTTGGAGCTACTATAAGTTGAGCTGGATTACTTTTTATTATCTCACTATCCTTCAAATACTTAAAAAAAGATTTTATTGAAGATATTTTTCTATTTAAAGACCTTTTTCCAATATTATCATTTTGAAGCTCTATTAAAAACTCTCTAAAATTAAATCCATCAATATCAGATATTTTTTCTAAATCTTTAGATTTTAAAACATATTGGTTGAATCTATAAAGGTCAATTCTCAGCGATTTTATTGTATTTAAACTTTTACCTTTTCCAAATTCGCAGTGATACAAAAACTCTTTTATATTAACTAACAAATTAAGAGTACCCATCCCTAAACTCCTTTTACTTCTCTTCGTTTAACTTTTCTTCTAAATAGTTTAACGCTATTTCAGAAATTTTGTTATATTTTTCTCTTTTATCTTTAATTCTTTCTTCCAACGATCTTATAACTCCAAAATTTGCTCCCATTGGTTGGAAATTCTTTTTTTCTTCTGTTATATATTTAATAATAGCTCCTATTGAACTTCTATCATCCAATATTAAAGGTTCTTTTTTATCCATTTTTCTTAAAATGTTCGTTGCTGCCATTAATCCCGTTGCAATTGCACAAACATATCCCTCTCCACCAGTTATTTGTCCAGCAAAGTATATATTATCATTACTTTTTAAATTTAAAGCTGGTGTTAATAATTTTGTTGAATTTATGAATGTATTTCTATGCATTACACCATATCTTATAAATTCAGCATTTTCTAGTCCAGGAATCATAGAGAATACTCTTTTTTGCTCTCCCCACTTTAAATTCGTTTGGAAACCTACTAAGTTATACAATTTCCCATCTTTATCATCTTGTCTCAATTGAACAACTGCAAACTCTTGTTTTTCTGTTCTTGGATTGATTAAACCTTTAGGTTTTAGTGGTCCGAATAATAAAGTTTTAAATCCTCTTTGAGCTATTCTTTCTACAGGCATACAAGCTTCAAAAAGTTTCTCTTCTTCAAACTTTTTCATAGGAGCTCTTTCCGCCGTTACTAAAGCATCATAAAATGCTTCGTATTGCTCTTTGTTCATAGGACAGTTTATGTACTCTCCCTCTCCTTTATCGTATCTTGATTGATAGAAAACTTTGTCCTGATCAATAGATTCTAAAGTTACTATTGGAGCTGCTGCATCATAGAAATATAAATACTCTTGTTCTAATAATTCAGCTATATTTTTTGACAAATTTTCAGATGTTAAAGGTCCACTTGCAACTATAACAATTTTATCTTTTGGTATCTCTTTTAACTCTTCATTAAATATCTCTATATTTTCCATAGAACGTAATTTTGCTGTTACTCTTTCAGAGAAACCTTCTCTATCAACAGCTAAAGCTTGTCCTGCTGGAACTTTAACATCATCTGCTATCTCTATTAATAAAGAACCCATTCTTCTCAATTCTTCTTTCATAAGTCCAGAAGCATTACCTAAATGATCTCCTCCTAAAGAGTTACTACAAACTAATTCTGCAAATTTATTACTTGTATGAGCCTCTGTTGATACTTGTGGTCTCATTTCATATAATTTTACTTTTACTCCACTTTTTGCTAATTGATAAGCTGCTTCTGATCCAGCTAATCCAGCTCCTATTACTATTACTTCTTTATTCGTCATCTGATCTCCTTTTTATACACGCAAAAGCCTCGCCTAAAAAGGCGAGTCTTTAAACGTTACTCTTTTTTATTTTTTTCTACTTTTTTTATATTTTTACAATCTGGGTACCCTGTACAAGCCAAGAATTTACCCCATCTACCTCTTCCTATTTTAAAAGGCTTTCCACATTTTTCACAATTTCCTGCATTTTTAAGAATCTCTTCTTCTTCTTTTTGAATTCCATCCATTATCCATTTTAATTGAACTATTCCATCTTCCTCTTCAATAGAACCATTCATTAATAATTTTTTTACTTCTCCAGGTAAAGAAATTCTTTCATTATCTTCTTTAAAGTTTTCACTTTCTAAATAACTTCCAAATCTACCTAATTTTAAAAGTAACTTACTACCATTATCAGAACAAACATCTGTCATTTTACCTTGTTTTGCTCTCAGTTGTTCTTCTAAGGCATCTTTAACTTTTATATCTCCAGATTTTATAGCTTCTAATGAAAGCTCTAAACCTTTTAAAGAATATTTTTCTTTACACTCTTCATCTGTGCAACATAGATATCTTCCAAATCTACCATTTTTCATAACCATATTACCTTTACCACATGGACAAGGTACATCTGACGTTATTATTCGGCTAGATTCTTCTTCAACTTTAACTTTGTAAAGTTCTAAATCTTTTGAAAGTTTAGAGTAAAAATCTTCTAAAATTTCAACCCAATTCTTTTTACCATCTTCAACAGAATCTAAGCCATCCTCTAAGGCTGCTGTAAACTTTACATCCATTATATCTTTAAAGTTTTTCTCTAGTATTGTTTTTATTTCATATCCTAGCTCTGTTGGAACAAAACTTTTCCCTTCAAGAATAACATATTCTCTCTTTTTTAAGGTTTCTATTATTGCTGCATATGTTGAAGGTCTTCCAATTCCATCAGCTTCTAATCTTTTTACTAATGATGATTCTGTTAATCTTGCTGGTGGTTTTGTCCAATCCTCTTTTATATTTAGATTATTTAACTCTAAGAAATCTCCCTCATTTATAGTTGGAAACTCTCCTAAAGGTAGCTCTTCTTCATCTTTAAATACTTTATAATAGCCATCAAAAGTTATTTTATTTAAAGTTCCTCTAAATTGATAAAGACCATTTTCAAGAATTATTTCAAATTGCTCATACTGCATTGGTGCCAATCTAGAAATCATAAATCTATCCCAAATAAGTTTATATAACTTATATTGGTCTGAATTTAAGTCCTTTTTTATTTTGTCAGGTACTAGATATATCTCTGTTGGTCTAACAGCTTCATGAGCATCTTGAATTTTTTCATCTTTTTTCTTTTTAACAACCTCTTTACCTAAGTACTCTTTTCCAAAAGTTTCAACTATGTAACTTTCAGCCATACTTTTTGCTTCTTCAGAAACTCTTGTTGAATCTGTTCTCATATAAGTTATTAAACCCTTTTGAGTTCCATCAATACTTATACCTTCATATAAACTTTGAGCTACAGACATAGTTTTTGAAGCTGAGAATCCTAAATATGATGATGATAATTGCTGTAATGTACTTGTTTTTAATGGTAAAGGTGGATTTTTAGATTTTTTACTAACTTGAGAGTTTATAACCTTATATTTTGAATGTAAAGTTAGCTGTACACTATTTACTATTTCTTCATCAGTTATTCTTTCAAATCTTTTTCCTTCTACTCTATAAAGAGGAAGGTTCATGTCATTTTGAAACTCTCCTTTTATATCCCAAAACTTTTCAGGAACAAATGCTTGGATTTTATCTTCTAAATCACAAATCAGTTTTAATGCTACTGATTGAACTCTTCCAGCACTTGTATTTGATGATATTGCCTTCCATAGCAATGGGCTAATTTCATATCCTACTAGTCTATCTAATATTCTTCTTGCTTGTTGAGCATTAACCCTATTTATATCAACTTTTCTAGGATTTTTTATGGCATCTCTTATTGCAACGTTAGTTATTTCATTAAATTCTATTCTATTGGCTTCATTTTCATCTAGCTTTAGTGTTTGTGCTAAATGCCAAGCAATAGCCTCTCCCTCTCTATCTGGATCGGATGCTAAATAAACCTTATCTGATTTTTTTGCTAAATCTTTCAAGGTTTTTATTACATCACCTTTTCCTCTTATTGTAGAATAACTTGGTTTAAATCCATCCCCCACATCTACTCCAATTTTACTTTTAGGTAAATCTCTTACATGTCCAAACGAAGCCGTAACATGAAAATTTTTCCCCAATATTTTTTCAATCGTTTTCGCTTTTGCAGGAGACTCCACTATTACTAAATTTTTTTTCGCCACTGTTTTCACCCCTAAATTTTTCTCTATATACATTATTCGCTCTTAATTATATTAGAAAACAATAAAAAAATCAACTAAGGGTACGTATTTTCCCATTTACAAACGTCTTCTATAGTGCCCCGCAGGTAAACTTTGAACATACCCTTCTATTTCTAACTCCATCAAATTACTCAACAATTCACTGGTGTTACATACAATTTCTTTCTTAATTTCTTCTAGATTCATTTTCGTTTTTAACACACTGTATATTTTTAATTTTATTCCAGTTAATTTGTTAATCTCTTCTCCAGATTCTCTTTTTTTCATCCAATTATACTCTTTTAAAATATCTTCTCCATTTGTTATTAATTTTGCTCCTGAACTTTTTATTAGTTCGTTGCAACCTTGTGAAAATGGATTAGTTATATCTCCTGGTACAGCAAAAACGTCTCTACCTTCTTCTAAAGCTTGATTCGCAGTTATTAAACTTCCACCTTTTAAAGAACTTTCTATAATAACTGTTCCTTTACTTATTCCTGCTATAATTCTATTTCTTATTGGAAATTTTTCTGGTGTAGGTTCTGACCCCAGTGGAAATTCAGATATTACTAAACCATTTCTCTCTATTTCTTTTCTTAACTTTGAATTCGTTCTTGGATAATCTATATTTATTCCACATCCCAAAACAGCTATTGTTTTACCCTTCCGCTTCAACACCTCGCCATGAGCTAACGTATCTATTCCCAGAGCAAGACCACTTACAACTATTACCTCTGCATCCACAAGGTCTTTAACAATATTTTGACAGCCTAGTTCTCCATATTTAGTAGATTTTCTAGTTCCCACAACAGATATTATTTTCTCTTTACTTAAAAGCTCTATATTTCCTTTGTAAAAAAGAAACAGAGGAGGCTTCGTTATATTTTTTAAATTATTTGGATATCTATAGTCATTCATATGAATAAGACCTATTTGATTTTTGTCTAAATAATTTATAACTTCTAGATATTTTTCACAGCTATTTGAGTTTATTATTAATTTAGTATCATCTACGTTTAAATTTAATAAATTTTTAAGTTCATCTAAATTCGTAAAAATATCTCTATATCTTTTACAACTATTCATCAAAGCTCTAATTTTACTACTCTTTAATCCTATTAATTTCAAACGATACCATTCCATAAAAAACCTCTTTTCTATTTAGAATATGTTGATGTTAGCATATTACTTATCTCTTTTGATTGAGGATGTAACTTTCGCCCTTCTTGTAAAACTTCTCTAGCTTTATTGACTTTTTTTTCAGCTAGATAGATATCTCCTATTGCTAAAAAGCCTTCAACAGTCGGTGAATAATTCATATAAATCTCTAAATCATCTACTGCTTTGTTATATCTTCCTAAATTTCTATATGCTAAACCTCTTCCTAAATACGCTTCTTTCATACTCGGTTCAATGCTTAGTGCAACACTATAAAAATCTATCGCTTTGTTGTAGTCACCTATAAATCTATAACTTGTAGCAGCTCCAAATAAGTTTCTAGAACTATCTATATTTGTACTAAATATTTGAGCAGCTCTTTCATACTTTCTATTTCTAAAATACTGATCTCCCAAATAAAATATTTTATTTTCATCACTACTTATTGATGATAAATAACTTTTAAAAAATCTCTCGTACTCTTTTATTAAAACCGCAGCTTTATCTCTGTCATCTTGCCTTGCTATTTGATTTTCTAAATTTTGTATTTGACCTGGTCTTTCATCTCCTAAAACTACAAAACTTAAAACGATAAATAACATTCCTAATATTTTTTTCATTTTAAAAAATCTCCTTTACTTCACTAATTATTTTTCCATTCTCTAAAATTGTTTCAATTTTATCTCCAACATTTACTTTTGAAGTATTCTTTATAGATATATTATTAAAATTAGTTATAGTATAACCTCTTTTTAGAATACCTAAAGGATTTAAACCGATTATTTTTTCTGTTCTAATCTCTAATTCATGATACTTTTTTTGCAATAAATCATTTAAAATTTTATTTAGCTTTTCCTCTTTATGAATTAAAACTGAGTTTTTTTCTTCAACTACTTTTACAAATTTTTTTAATATATAGTTATTTTTTACATTTTCGAAATCTTGTTTACTCTTTTTTAATATTCTATCTATGCTATTTTTTAATCTTTCCTCTTTTTCTACCAATCTAAGCTCTATTTCCGATTTTACAGGAATTGCTATTTCCACTGCTCCTGTTGGTGTTGCAGCTCTTACATCTGCTGCTAAATCAGAAAGTAAATTATCTATTTCATGCCCAACCGCAGAGATTATTGGTTTTTCACTTTTATAAAAAGCTCTCACTACTTCCTCTTCATTAAAAGCCCATAAATCCTCAACACTTCCTCCACCACGACCAGCTATTATTAAATCTATTTCTGGAATTTCGTTTAAAATCTCTATTCCCTTCACAATCTCTTCTTTTGCCCCTACTCCTTGAACTTTTGCCGAGTATATATAAATATCTATATTTTCAAATCTTTTTCTTGTTGTTTTTACTATATCATGAAATGCAGCTCCTGTGTATGCTGTTACAACACCTATAGCATTTGGATATTTTGGCATTTTTTGTTTGAATAAAGGTGAAAAAAGACCTTCTTTTTCTAACTTTATTTTTAATTTTTCTAGTTTTTGAAACATTTCACCGAGTTTATCCTCTTTTTGGATATGTCTAACTAAAATTTGAAACTCTCCTCGTGTTTCATAAAAACCAACATCACCAAAAACTTTTACTAAATCTCCTTCTTTTAAATCATCAGCTATTCTTTTGAATTTATAATTAAATGCAGCACACTTTATTTGGCTATTTTTATCTTTTAGTGTGAAATACAAATGCCCACTTTTATAATATGTAACTCCCGAAAGCTCTCCTTCTAAAAAAAACTCTTGAAAATTTGGATTTTCATCTATATACCATTTTACCATTTTGTTAAATTCTGTTACACTATAAACTTTTATATCCATAACTTCTCCCATATATTTAGCATTCTTAATTTCCATCTATTAAAATAGGGAGAGGTTCTCCTCTCCCATAAAGTATCTCTAATTATTGTTTAAAAAAATAGGAGTTTCAATTTTCAGTATATTTTTTCTCCCTTTACTAGCTTCAATCAAAACTATACTAGAATCTTTATCTTTAGAATAGTGGACAAATCTTACTCTTTTTACAGAGAATCCACATTTTCCAAGTTCCTCTGATATCTCTAAAAATCTATAACTTTTATGAACCATAAATAGTTCACCTCTTGGCTTTAACAACCTTTTGGCGTTAGCTACAAACTCTTTTAAATTAAGTTTAATTTCATGCCTTGCAATACTTTTTATATCTTTATCATTAATCTCTTTTCCATCTAAAACCATGTAAGGTGGATTAGAAATTATATAATCATATGTATTACCCTCAGCAATATTTTTTATATCAGTATTTATGATTTCAATTTTATCTTCTAAATTATTTCTTTTTACATTCCTATTTGCCAACTCTGCAATCTCTGCTTGAATTTCAACTGCTTTTATTTTAGTGATTTTATCTTTAGCACATAAAAGTACTGGTATTATTCCGTTTCCTGTTCCAATTTCTAATACTTTAGCATTCTTTTTTCCGTTAAAAAAATCTGCCAACAAAACTGCATCAGTTCCAAATCTAAAACCTTCCTTTTTCTGAATTAAAGTATATCCTTCACAGATATTAGCTATATCTTCATTTTCAAAAATCATTAATTCTATTACTCCTTTTCTAAAGACTTGTGTTTCAACTCTTCATTTGATAAAACATTTTGTAATTTTTTAGCTTCTTTTTTATTAAACTTTATCTCTTCTATAAGGATTTTCATTATTCCCTTTCCTTCAATATCTATATATAAGAATCCATTTAAAGGACTTATACTCAATACTTTCCCATCACCTTTTGTTGTTTTTACAATTTGATTTACTGCTGGGTAAACTTTTAAAGCTTCTTCATATTGCTTATATTCATAGTTTATACAACATAGTAATCTACCACAAACTCCAGATATTTTTGCTGGATTAATTACCAATCCTTGGTCTCTAGCCATTTTTATTGATACTGAATCAAATTTATTTATAAACGTTCTGCAACAAAGTTCTTTTCCACATACTCCTATATTTCCAAGTATTCTAGCTTCATCTCTTACACCAATTTGTCTTAATTCTATTCTTAATTTAAATATATTTGCTAAATCTTTAACTAATTCTCTAAAATCTATTCTTCCTTCTGCTGTAAAGTAAAATATTAGTTTTGTTTTATCAAAAGTAAATTCTGCTTCAATTAACTTCATTGGTAACTTATGATAAAAAATTCTTTCTTTACAAACTCTGTATGCTTCTTTTCCTTCTAAACGAAGAGCTTCGTATTTTTTTATCTCTTCTGCTTCTGCTTTTTTTACAACTGGCTTCAATGGTAATACTAATACTCTTTCAGGTAGTTGCATCGGTCCACCATAAACAATACCAATCTCTTTTCCTCTAACAGTATCAACTATAACTTTATCACCTTTTTTGTAATCTAAATTATCTATAATTTCAAAACTATATCTTTTTTTTGTAGTTTCAAACATAACTCCTAAAATATTATATAATTTATTTGGATCTGCTACTATCTCTTCTTGTACTATCTCTTCTGATGTATCTACTTTTGATAATGTAGCTTCATCTATATCTATATTTCTATCTAGTTCTAAATTTCCTTGTGTCATAACATCCTCCCGCAAAAATCTTAACTTTGTATAATATAGAGTATACCATATTTTTTATCTTTTAAAAATCTATTTTAAGATAATTTAAATCTCTAAATTTCATTATTTTCAAGCTGATTTCTTATATCTTCTAAAGCTCTCACTACTCTTGGTGAAGGTCTATTTATACTTTCATCAATATAGTATACTCTTTTGTTTTTAATAGCTGATACCTCTTGCCATTCACTTCTGTTCAAAATATCTTCAACTTTACTATTACTATCTCTACTTAAAAGTATTATTTCTGGATCTCTGCTTAAAATTTTTTCTAAACTTGGCATTATCCATCCTTTCACGTCACTAAATATATTTTTTCCCCCTCCAATTTCTAATATATCATTTATAAATGTATCCTTTCCTGTTGTATAGAGAGGATTATCAAATATTTCAAAATATACTCTTTTATTTTCTAGTGGTTTTTCTTGTTTTAATTTTTCTAACTCTTTTTCATATTCTATCTTTAAATTTTCTGCTGCTAAATTTCTATTTAAAATATTCCCTATTTCAATTATCGAATTTGAAATATCATCTAATGTTTCAGAATTTTTTATAATATACACTGGTATTCCAACTTCTTCAAAAAAAGTTATACTTTCCTTTCCTCTTATTAAGTTATGATGTGATGCTATAATTAAATCTGGCATTAATTCTATTATTTTTTCTTCATTTAATTTGTCTGTTTTTGAAATTCCTTTACCTTTTAATTTTTCTGAGATGTTTTCAGAGTATATATCTACACCTACAAGTATATCTACTAATTCCATATCTACAAGAATCTCTGTATTTGAAGGTACTGTCGAAACAACTCTTTTTATATTTAAAGGTATATCTACTTTTCTATTCATTCCATCTACAAATATTTTTGAATAGGTTATTACATTTAAAAATATCATCAACACTAAAATTTTAACCAATATATTCACTCTCCATATTTCTAAATTGTCAAAAAGCTCTCTTCAAGATTTGAAGAAAGCTCTTTACTTAAAAACTATATTTTAAACTCAAATAATAATTTCTTTCTGCCGCTGGATAATAACTATTTCCTAAACTATCATATCCAACATAATCATAGTATTTTTTATTTAATAAGTTATTTATACCAGTACTTACAACAAGTCCATCTTTGAAGTCATAAGATAACGATATTCCTGTTAACATATAGTTGTCAACTTTTCTTCCTACGTTCTCTTCATCTCCATTTGCATACATTTTTCCATAATATTCCCAAGAGTTATTTAGAGTTATTTTTCCATTAAATTTATAATTTAAATTTATAACTGCTTTTACATTTGGAATTCCTGGAATATCTTTTCCCTCTTTAAATTCTGTTTTCATGTAAGTTAAAGATTCTGATATTGTCAGCTTATCAAAGTAATGTTCGAATGAAAATTCAACACCCTTTCTTTTACTTATACCATCTAAATTTCTGTTACTTTTTTCGTCTTTAGAATCGTTTCTTCCATAAAAAATTTCATCCTCTGTTTTTATCCAAAATATTGATGATGACAAGTATGTATTTCCTAAATAATCTTTTATTCCTATTTCGTATGTTTCTGTTTTTTGAGGTTTATATTCACCACTCCAAGCTCTTATTTCATCCGTATTCGGAGCTCTAAATCCTGTTGTATAACTTATATAAGTTGACCCTGTATCAGAATAAGAATATCCACCTGTTAACTCTACTGCATCTTCTTTGAATTTTTTAGTATATTTATTTTTCTTTTTATCCAAACCATTATATTCTATATTCTGCCTTCTATAACCTTGAGTAAATCTAAACCTTTCTATCTCATAACTATTTACTAAGAATCCTCCTATAGAATCCTTTTCAGCTTTTCCATTTCCATAAGCAAAATCTCTTGTATCTCCCGAATAAACATCTCCACCTATAACTACGTAGCTATTTTTGAAATATGAATATTTCAATTGTGGTTTTAAATATTTTATTTCTGTTTTATAATTGCTTCCATTTGATGAATATCTTTCATGAGTAAATGTACTTAATACTTTTAATTCTAAATTAGAATCAATGTTATATATGTAGTCTCCAACAAAATAGTTTTTTTCTGTCTTACCGTTAACTCTCCAAGCTTTTTCATTTGACTGAGTTCTATCCTCTTCAACTTCTTCTCTATTTAATTTTCCTGGAGCTCTAAAATCTGTATTTGAATAGTTATATTTTAACTTTATTTCTCCATCTTTTATTTTATATCTACTTTTAATTCCAAAACTTTCTAAATCATCTTTAGCATAATTTCTATATCCGTCTTTTTCTTTCTTTAAATAGTCAATTTCCAAGAAGAGATTTTCTCTAAATTTTGTTCCATAAATTAACTGTCTTTTTTCTAACCCGTACGAGCCTATTTCACTATTAAAACTACCATATTTTTTTTTATCTTTTGGCATTTTGGTAACTATATTTATAGTTCCTCCAATAGCTCCATCTCCATATAATATTGAACCACCCGATGGAATAATCTCTATTCTTTCAATCATATCAACTGGTATCGAGCTCGTTTTGTATCCAGACAAATCTATTGAGTTAATCGGTGCACCATCCACCAATAAAATTACATTTGATTTTGCTGTTGCTCCTTGTCCTCTCATATCAAACATAGCATCAGTTCCACCCATCTCTCGAACAGTTATATTTGAAACTAATTTTAATGCCTCTGCTACTGTTTTAGCTCCTCTTGCATTTATCTCTTCACCTGTTAAAACAGTTATATTTTTTGGTGTATCTCCAATTGTCGCTGAAGAGTTTTCACTAGTTATTACACTCTCTTCTAATTTTATAACTTTACCTTCTGCTTTTACTAAAGTTCCTACTATAACCAATCCTGTAATTAAAAATATTCTGTTCACTAATCCTCCTACTGGTTTTTACATATTTTAATTTATAAGCTAAATTTTAAAAAAAAAAAAGGGTTACTTCAGTAGGATAGTACCTACGTAACCCTCATAAAAAATTATTTCCAGTTTAAAATTCCATCTTCTGAATTATAAACTTTTTCTATTCCTTTTTCTAAAAGTATTAATGCTGCTGCTTTTGAACGAACTCCACTTCTACAAAAAGTTATATAAGTCTTATTTTTTTCTAACTCTGAAAATCTTTCTTCTAACTCGTGAAGAGGTATATTTAAAGATTCTTTTACTGAACTTTCATAATATTCATCTTCTGTTCTTACATCTAGAAGTACTGTATTATCATCTTCTAATAATGCTTTTACCTCAGATTGACTCAGTGTTATATACGTTCTTTTTTGCATTGCTCTCTCCTTTAATTAAATAGAGGTTTTATATTTTCTACCCAAGCTTTTATTCTATCAGGTGTTTCGTTATCTTGGTTACTTTCATCTAGAGCTAACCCTATAAACATATCATCTATAACAGCTTCTGTTTCTTCATATTTATAACCATCTATTGAAGTAAACCCAACTACTTTAGCACCATTATTTTTAACTGTATCATATAGCTTTCTCATAGCTCCTACATATGATTCTCCAAATGCAAATTGATTTCCAACTCCAACTATTCCTACTGTTTTTCCAGTAAAATCTATTTTTTTAAATTCATCATATACATTTTCCCAGTTTTTTTGTAATTCTCCAACTCCATAAGTTGGAGAAACTAATATTAAGTTTTCTAACTCATGCATATTTCCAATTCCGTTAGCTACATCAAAAACTTCGTAATCTTCTCCTCTTAAGTAAAACTCTATTTCATCAACTATTCCAGCTGTTATTCCTGAAGTTGTTCCGTAAAAAATTCCTATTTTTTTCATATTAATTTCCTCCACCATTTTTTAACCCAGTTATATCTTTTATAACCTCACTAGCTATTATTAGTCCTGCTACCGATGGAACAAAAGATATACTTCCAACATTATTTTGCTTTAATCTATCTCCATCAGAGTTTTTAGGCTTCATAGGTAATTCTCTCGAAAAAACTACCTTTACTTTCCCAACTCTTCTTTTTTTCAATTCTACTCTCATAACTTTTGCTAAAGGGCAAACAGATGTTTTGCTAATATCAGCGACCTCTAACATTGTCGGATTTATTTTATTTCCTGTTCCCATTGATGAGATTATTGGAATATTCAATTCTTTTGCTATCATTATTAAATCTAATTTTGCTGTAACTAAATCAATTGCATCAACTATATAACTATATTTTTTATCATTTGAAAAAAACATCTCTTTTTTTTCTTTAAAAAATTTCTCTTTATAAGCGTTGACTTTTATATCTGGATTAATTGAAAGTGCTCTATTTTTTATAGCTTCAACTTTATCTTGACCTACTGTATTTTGTGTTGCTATTATTTGTCTGTTTAAATTTGTTATGTCTATAGTATCAAAATCAACAACTGTTAACTCTCCTACTCCAGCTCTAACTAAAGATTCAACTGTAAATCCACCTACTCCACCTACTCCAAATATGAGTACGTGAGCATTTTTTAATTTATGAAGATTTTCTTCTCCCATTAACAACTCTGTTCTTTGAAAAATCATCTATAATACCAACCTTTTCTATTGTTTACTAATTACATAAAGATTATATACCAATTAACTATGAAATACAAGTTTTTAGTTACTTATTTCTTTCTTTTCTTTATTTTTATTCTCTAATATATCTAAAAGTAATTTACTTGCATTTGTTTTTGTAAATCTACCTACAACTTTATACATCTCTTTACCTTGTTTTTCTGTTATTCTAACTACAGGAACAGAATCAATTTGATGCTCTATTATCTTTTTTATACAATCTTCTATTGTTTCATCCTCTATTGAAAAAACTAAATTTGGCATTCTTGTCATAATCAGATTTATGGGTATATGCTCTATATCTCTTTTTCCTATTGCAATTCTGAGTAAATCTTTTCTTGAAACTATCCCTGCTAAATTCCCATCTTTCGTTATGAATATTGTTCCAATATCTTTTTCAAACATTAGCAGCACTGTTTTATAAACCGAATAACTTTCATCAATTGTTATTGGTGCACTCATAATATGCTTTACCAATGTTTTATTATTTGAATCTATAAATGCTTGATTATATGTATACCCTACTTTTTGTTTTGATTTTATTATCGACATCTTTCTTAAAATAGAAAAATCAGTTCTTAAAGCTGACCTCGTTATATATATCATTTTTGCTATATCATCACCTGTTATTGGTCCATATTTTTTTATTATCTCTACTATTTCTTTTTGTCTTTCTGTTAATTGCATCGTCTCTCCTTTTCCTAATATGTGTACACATATTATAAAGTTTATATCTTTATATTGCTACTACTTTTTTCTTTCTAATAGATTTTTTGATATTTTTTCTGTATAATATCTTAAAGATAATTAATTTAAGGAGGATTTTGATGCTATTTTATAGACCTAATTATTTGATGATGACAGCTGGTCCCACTACTGTATCTGGAAATACTTTACATGCAAGAAGCAAAGCTTTTGGAAATCCCGATCTTGACAGTGATTTTTTAAGCTATTACAAGTTTGTTTGTCATAGACTTAGAAATTTTATCAATTCTGATGATTCTAAAGTATTTATTATGAGTGGAGAAGGTATGCTCGGATTAGATTCTGCTGCTGCATCTTTAACTGAAAGAGGAGATAGAGTTCTTGTTCTTTCAAATGGAGTTTTTGGAGAAGGGTTTAAAGACCTTGTTCAGCCTTATGGTGGTGATGTTACAATTTTTGAATCTGATTGGAAAAAATCAATTGATTTTGATAAATTAAAAGATTTTTTAGAGATAGATTCTGATTTTAAATATGCTACTATAGTTCACTGTGATACACCTAGTGGTCTTTTAAATGATATTGGACCTATCTGTAAACTACTAAAATCAAAAGGAATTTTAACAGTTGTTGACACTGTTGCTGCTCTTGGTGGAGTAGATTTTAAAATGGATGAATGGGGAGTAGACATTATGCTATCAGCATCACAAAAAGTTTTTTCAGCAGCACCTGGACTTACTATTGTTGCTGTTAGTGAAGACGCTTGGAAAGCTATGGAAACGAGAACTTCTCCTATTCCTTCATTCTATTGTAATCTCTTACATTGGAAAAATGTTGAAGAAAATAAATCTTTCCCATATACAATGCCTGCAAGTGATATTATCAGTTTAGGAACTGCTGTAGATAATCTTTTATCTGAAACTCTTTTTAGAGCTTATGACAGACACGAAGAGATGAGAGACCTTACTATTGAAAAGCTTAAAAGTTTTGGATGTAGTATGTATCTTGAAAAAGATTTTTCTCCAACAGTTACAGCTTTTTATCCACCAAAAGACATAACTACAGATGAGTTATCAGCTCACTTAAGAACAAAATATGGAATTATGATTTCAGGGTCTTATGGTCCTTTAGCTGGAAAAGTTTTAAGAATTGGACATATGGGTGAAAATGCTCGTGAAGATAGAGTTCGTTTTACTCTTGATTGTTTAGAAAAATCAATTTTAGATTTACAAGAAAAAAAGTCGGTATAATTACCGACTTTTTTATATCTCTTGTCTTCCTTCTAGGGCTCTCGATATAGTTGCAACATCTGCAAACTCTATATTTCCACCCATCGGAATTCCACTTGCTATTTTTGTTATCTTTACATTAAATGGCTTTAGTAATTTTGTTAAGTAAAGAGCTGTTGTTTCTCCTTCTAAATCTGGATTCAACGCTAATATAATCTCTACTATCTCTTCTTTGGCCACCTTTTCTAGTAGAGGTCTTAGATTTAGCTTATCTGGTGTCATTCCGTTTAGCGGATCTATTTTTCCATTCAAAACATGATATACACCTTTGTATCTATTAGTTTTTTCTAATGGAATTATATCTCTACTATCTTCAACAACACAGATAATATTTTTTTCTCTAAATTCATCTCTACATATTTCGCATGTTTCTTCTTCACTGAAGTTTCCACATACAGAACATTTTTTTACAGTTTCCTTTGCATCTTTCAAAGCTTTTGAAAATCTTTCAACTTCTGCATCTGACATTTCCAAAACATGAAATGCTAATCTCACAGCACTTTTTCTTCCGATTCCAGGTAATCTGTTAAATTCATCTATCAATATTTCTAATGACTTTGTTGCCATTCAAACTCCTTACTACTTTTTTTCTACTGTAGTTTTCTGAGCAAGTGATCTTGTAATCTCTCTTATGCTTTTAGAAATTTCTCTTCTTTCTTTTCCTAATTCAGCATTTTTAATTATATAATCATCTACTCTATCCTCGTAGTCACCTTTCATATTTTCTATTATGTCAATTATTTCAGCATAACTCATTCCAGGCTTTAAGTACTCTTTTAAGTTAAATAGAAGATCTACTCTTTTTCTGTTATCTCTAACTTTTCTATCGTTATCTTCGATTTCTCTTTTTATCTTATTTTTTCTTCTTTCTTTTCTAACAACATCTAAAACTGTAATCATTTTTATACCAACTCCTATTTACAAAGTGTTAATGCTAATTCATAGTCTTTTCTAATGTCATACTTTCTTGTACCTTCCCAAGCAAATGAAATTGGGTGAGTTACTAATTCGTTGCTTTCAATTCCAACCATAACTCCAGCTTCTCCAGCTATTAAAAGCTCAACCGCTTTTGCTCCCATTTTAGTTGCAAGTACTCTATCAAATCCTGAAGGAGTTCCCCCTCTTTGAACGTGAGCTAAAACTACACTTCTTACTTCTGTTGTTACTTTTTCTTTTAGTTGCTTTTCTATTTCAAGAACACTTCCAACACCTTCTGATATTAAAACTATATCATGAAGTTTTCCGTGTCTTCTTCTCTCTTTTATTTGATAAGCTAACATATCTAGTGGCTCATCTATTTCAGGAATTAATATTCCATCTCCTCCACCTGCTAATGTTGCATGTATAGCTAAATCTCCAGCATCTCTTCCCATAACTTCCATTAAAATTGTTCTTTCATGAGATGTTGCTGTATCTCTTAATTTTGATATTGCATCTAATATTGTATTTAAACAAGTATCAAATCCTATAGTATAATCCGTTCCAATTATATCATTATCAATTGTTCCAGGTAGACCTACAACTTTAATTCCGTGCTCTTTAGACAATAAATCAGCACCTCTGTAAGATCCGTCTCCTCCGATTACAACTATTCCTTCTATTCCTCTTTTCTTTAAGTTTTCAGCTGCTATTGCTCTAAACTTTGGGTCTTTGAACTCTAAACATCTAGCAGTTAAAAGTACTGTTCCACCCCTATCAATAATTCCTGATACATGACTTCCATTTAATTGGAATATATCATCATGTAACATTCCTAAATATCCTCTTTTTACTCCGAATACTTCCATTCCTTTTGCTAAAGCTACTTTAGCTACCGCTCTTACTGCAGCGTTCATTCCTGGAGCATCTCCCCCACTTGTTAAAATTGCTATTTTTTTCATAAAGCTTTCCACCTCCGACGCTTTCTATTAAAATTTAGATTGTTTTTTCTATAAAACTTCCCATTTTTCTAAACTTATTATATCTATTTTTTAGTAAACTATCTACATCTAATTTAGATAACTCTGAAAGTGATAATAAAATAACACTTTTTAGGTCATTTGCTGCACACTTATAATCTCTATGTGCTCCTCCTAACGGTTCTTTTACTATTCCGTCAATTATACCTAAACTTTGTAAACTTTTACCTGATATTTTTAAGTTGTTTGCTGCCTCTGCTGCTTTTGATGAATCTTTATATAAAATCGCTGCACAACCTTCTGGAGATATAACCGAATAAACTGAATTTTCTAGCATATAAACTTTGTCTGCTACTCCTAGTGCAAGAGCACCACCAGAACCTCCCTCTCCTATAACGATTGATATTATAGGAGTTTTAATTCCCGCCATCTCAAGTAAATTTCTAGCGATAGCTTCTCCTTGACCGTGTTTTTCAGCTTCTATTCCTGGATATGCTCCTGCTGTGTCAATTAAATTAACAACTGGAATTGAGAATCTTTCTGCCATTTTAAATAGTCTTAAAGCTTTTCTATATCCTTCTGGACTTGCCATTCCAAAATTTCTAAATATATTTTCTTCTATACTTCTTCCTTTTTGATGTCCAACAATCATGACTTTTTGACCATCAATTTTACAAAGTCCTCCAACTATAGCTGGGTCATCCTTACACAATCTATCTCCATGTAGCTCAATAAAATCTGTAGTCATATTCTCTATATAGTCTAAAGTATAAGGTCTTTCAGGATGACGAGCTATTGACACTCTATCCCAATCGTTCAAATCTGAATATGCAGCTTTTAAATATTCATCTCTTTGTTTTGAAAACTTATCTATTTCTATACTTAAATCTATATCTTTTTCTCTTGAAAAATTTTTAAGTTCTAATATTTTAGTTTCTAAATCTAAAATTTCATTATTAAATTTCATGACACACTCCTACCAATAAACTATTTCTAGATTATGTTACTTATAATTTTATGTAGATTCTTTTTCATATCTTCTCTTTTTGTAATTACATCTACCATTCCACACTCTTGTAAAAATTCACTTCTTTGGAATCCAGCTGGAAGTTTTTGTTTTATTGTTTGCTCAATTACTCTTTGACCTGCAAAGCCAATTAATGCATCAGGTTCTGTCATAATAACATCTCCTAACATTGCAAAAGATGCAGTTACTCCTCCTGTTGTTGGATTTACTGGAATTGATATAAATGGTAATCCTTTTGACCTCAATCTTTCTAAAGCTGCTGATGTTTTTGCCATCTGCATAAGAGAAAGTATTCCTTCGTGCATTCTTGCACCACCAGAAGAAGATACAATAACAACAGGTATTTTTAGTTCAATCCCTTTTTCTATCGCCCTTGTTATTTTCTCTCCAACAACTGAACCCATACTTCCACCTAGAAAATCAAAGTCCATAACAGCTATACTTAGTTTTATTCCGAAAATATTTCCAATTCCTGAAACTACACCTTCTAGCATTCCTGTTTTTTCTACTGCTGCATCGTATTTTTCTTTATATCCTGGAAAATCTAATGGATTTTCTGAAATTAGATTCATATCCATCTCTTCAAATGTATTTTCGTCTATTAATAGAGCTATTCTTTCTTTTGCACTCATCGAAAAATAATAATCACAATGTGGACATTTTTGTAAGTTTTGCTCAATATCATTTTTATAAACAATCTCATGGCATTCTGGGCATTTTTCCCAAAGACCAGTTATTTTTGTTTTCTTTATTATCTTTTCTTCTTTTTCTTCAACTATTTTATTTTCTGATTTAGTTTCTTTAACAGTTAAAGTTGCATACTTCTTTTTATTCAAAGAAAAAAACTTCATCTTTTCCTCCTGAAACTTCATTTTTTTTAATATTTCAATATCTCATTCTATAAGATTTTCCAGTATATTTCAATATTTATTTGATTTTGATACCTTTATATTATAGAATATGTATTAATAATGTTCATGAAATGGGGGATTAAAATTACAACTAATATTAATAAATTAAGAGAAGAAATTGACAATATTGACGAACAAATTATAGAATTAGTTTTAAAGAGAATGAAAGTTGTTCATGAAGTTGGAGTTACAAAATCAAAAGACAACACTCGAATCTACGTTCCCGAAAGAGAGATATCTATATATAATCGTTTAAGTAATATTTCTGGTATCTCTTCAGAAGATATTGCTCATTTTTATACAGAAATCATCTCATTTTGTAGAAAACTTGAAGGAATACTTAATGTTGGAATAAAAGATGATAAGCATTCATTACTCGGTGTTAAAAAGTTATTTGGAGAACATGTAAATCCAATTATAATTCAAAATTTCAACTCATTAGATTTGAATTCAACTAAATATATTCTTTCTATCATTGATGATGAAGTTTTAGAATTTATAAAAATTAATGATTGGTCTATTATAAACAAAGTAAATGTATTAAATGAAACTTTATATCTGTTTTCATGTTATAAAAACACTACATTAAAAAACAACAATTCTAATAACAATTGTAAAACTAAAATAACAGTTGAAGGAGAACAAAATGATTAAAAAATTTATAGTTATGCTTTTTGGTATTTTATTTCTTGGGTGTAATAGTCTTTCTATCCCAACCTCTATTGATAGTTCTGAAAACTCTGAAAGAACTCTTGTAGCTCTTGATTCTGAAAATGAGGTTATAGGCACAGGTTCTTCTAAAATTGCAGGCAGTGGAACTCTTGTAGCTAATGGAAAAGCTTCTCGTGATGCAAAAGATAAACTAAAAGCAAGAATTTTAATTGAAGAGGATATAATTTTTAAATCATTTTTAGTTCCTGCTGACCCATATACTAAAAAAATCCTAGCTCCTGCACTACCAGATTTAATGGATTATACAGCAAATCAACTTATTCAAAAAGCTGTTGAAAAAGATTCTTGGATAGAAAATAATAAAGCCTATATTGTTTATAGTATTTCTAAAAGTGAAATTCTAGCTGAATCTCAAAATATTTTTATTCAATATCTTGATGATATTACAAATAAGTTTCAACTTATAAAAGAAGGAGTGAACGTATCACAATGAATATAGAAACACTAAATTTAAAAAGTAATTATAATAAAAATGAACTTAAAAGCTTTTTACTGAAATTTAATCTTATTTTTGATGAAAGTATCGATTATTCTTTAGTTATTAGAAAAGATGAAGAAATTATTGCATCTGCATCAAAAACTAAAAACATTATTAAATGCTTTGCAATAGATGATTCTTTAAGAGGTGAAGGTGTTACAAATACACTTGTTACAAAACTTTTAAATAAATCTTTTGAAGAGGGTATTTTCCATAATTTTGTTTTCACAAAACCATCTAATGAAGAAATTTTTAAAGGAGTTGGTTTTAAAACTATTTCGAAAACTGATAAAGTTTCTCTATTAGAAATTGGTATGGATTCTATTGATAAAAATATCAATAAGATTAAAACTGAACTTAATTGGAATGAAAATAGTAACAATGGTTTATTAATAATGAATTGTAATCCATTTACTCTAGGACATCAATTTTTAATAGAATATGCTTCTAAAATGATGGATAATATTTTAGTTTTAATTGTTCAAGAGGATAAATCCTCTTTTCCTTTTAAAGACAGAATTGAGCTTGTAAAAAAAGGTACTCAAAATTTAAGTAATGTAACTGTTCTACCTAGTACTGAGTACGTTATTTCTTCAGCTACTTTTCCTAACTATTTCCTGAGAAAAGAGGATGATTCTCTTTATGAGTTTATGAAATTAGACACATTAATTACTGCTGAACATTTTTGTTCTAAACTTAATATCTCTACAAGATTTGTTGGAGAAGAACCATATTGTGAGATAACAAAAAAGTATAATGAAACTATGATAGAAACTTTTAAAAGCTTCAATTTAAATGTTACTGTTATTCCAAGAAAACAGAGTGATGAAAAAGCCATAAGTGCATCTAGAGTAAGGGAACTTTTAAAAAATGATAAATTAGATGAACTTATAAATTTAGTTCCAAAAGCTACCCTAGATTATCTAAATTCAGAGATAGGAAAGGAGATTAGAGATAGAATCAAAAATTCTAACTCTGTACACTAATATATGTTTAATTTAGAAGAATTTTTATTGATGAGAGAAAAAAGGGTTGAAATTCAAAATGAAATAATCCAAAAATATAATTTACCAATTCTGGTTTTAAGAATCAACTACCCAGGTGAAGATAAAAATACTTTTGTTTCAAAATGTATTTTAGAACATATGAAAAATGAAATTTTAGAAATTTTCAATTCTAGTATTGTTTTTTCACAAAAATTAGATTCTATTGAAGGTTCTACATATATTTATTCTATTAAAGACAGTGGGATAAATATAAAAAAAATTGCTATGATTATTGAAGAAAATCATGAGCTCGGAAGATGTGTTGATATTGATGTCTTTGATTTTAATGGATATCCATTTTCTAGAAAAGATTTTGGTGGAGAAAAAAGACAGTGTTTTATTTGTAAAGAAATGGCATTTTTATGTTCTAGAGCTAAAACTCACACTCAAAAAGAAGTTCAAAATAAAATTACAGAGAAATTACAACTTTTTTCAAATTCACAAAATAACAACAGAATTTTCTTAGAAAATCTTGCTAACTTAGCTTTAAAATCTGTTGTATTAGAAGTTTCGGCTTCTCCATCTTTCGGGCTAGTTTCTCCACACAGCAATGGTTCTCATAAAGATATGGATTTCTTTACTTTTATTCACAGTAGTTTTTCTTTAACATCATATTTTAATGAAGTTGTTAAAGCAGGGTACTCTCCACTACCTATAGATATAATTTTTAAAAAGATTAGACATATGGGGAAAATTGCAGAAAAAAATATGTTTTTAGCAACTGGAAATATCAATACCCATAAAGGTTTAATTTTTTTAATGGGTATCGCTGCTGCTGCTGCTGCAAAAACTAAATATGAAAACAAACCTTTTAAAGATATCGAAAGTTTTATTAAAAATATGTGTAAAGATATTCTGAAAGATTTTGAAAACATACATTTAAAAGAATCTCATACTCACGGAGAAAAACTTTATATTGAACATGGAATTATAGGAGTTCGTGGGGTAGCTAAAAATGGTTTAAATCTAGTGTTTAATGGTGCCATCGAAATTTTTGAAAACTCTTTATCTAATAACGAGCATATTAATGATAGTATGATTCGAACTCTTATTTATTTAATGAGTATTCTTGAAGATACTACTATTTTACATCGTCATGATATTAGCGTTTTAAATTTTGTAAAAGCAAAAGCAAAAGAATTACATCTTCAATTCGACAACAACTCTTTAGATAAGGTACTGCTTTTAGAAATTGAAAATGAATTTATTCATAAAAGAATTAGCCCAGGTGGAGCTGCAGACCTTTTAGCTATTACAATGTTTTTAAGTTTTATAAAAAAATATTTTTAAAAGATTGAATTGTATTAGAAAAGAGATATCTACTCTCTTTTCTAATATATATATTCTAAAGATGCTTTTATAATTTCTGCAGTTAATCCCCATATAACTTTTTCTTCATAAATATATATTAAAACCTCTCTTGGCGAACTTTTCCAAGGTTTGTGATACATTTTCGGAAGATTTAACTCTTCTGCTGGAAATATATATCTAATTCCATTTTCTTCATAATACGGTCTTGTTTCAATCTCTAATTTTT
>JBOFUO010000025.1:0-22167 GCA_051652625.1 Cetobacterium sp. | reverse complement strand
TAGTCATATAATTTCTCTTTTTATTCTGTCATTTATTGATGATAGAAATTCATAATGGGGTACTTTGAGAAAATTTATAGATTCTTCTAAATCATGAAATACCTCAACTATATCACCATTTTTTACTGAATCATCTACTAAAACAAATGTACTATCCATACTAATGTGAACTATTTTAAACTTTTTATTATTGATTATAGACATAATACCTTCACTTCTTTTTGAAAATCCATCTCCATATCCCAATCTTATTTTTGCTATTTTTTTATTTTTTTCTAAATTTAAATCGTCTTTTTTTTCATATCCTATATACTTCAAGTTAGTTAAATCTTTTATATCTAAAATTCTTCCAATTAATTTAAAAGCTCTCTTTATGTTTGGATCATAGTAACCTATCTCTTGAAGACCGAATAAAATTGTTCCACATCTAATGTGAGTACAATTTTTTCCCTCAATTGATATAACACCTGCACTATTTTGCATATGTATAATTTCAAATCTTTTTTTATCCAATTTTTTTATAATATTATTAAATTTTTTTTCGATAACAATCATATCATCATAATCAGCTGCAAAAACATGTGTACATATTCCTTTAAAATTTAAATCTTTTTCTATTATCAATTTTTCTAGCTCTATAAAATCATCTTCAATAACACCATTTCTACCAAAGCCAAAGTCTAATTTTAAATGTAATTGTGTTGTTCTGACTCCATTATTTAATAAAAAAAATAAATCTTTTAAATTATTTACAACCATCTCTATATTCTCATTTTTTTTTAAAAATTCTATATCTTCTATTGTTTCAAGTATCAATATCTTTATGTTATTCAATTTTAAAGAAAGTATTTTTTCAGCTTCACATTCTCTTGCAACAGCAAAATATTTACATCCGTTATCCCATAATAATTTAACAATCCCATCTATCCCATGTCCGTAAGCATTTGCTTTAACAACAGCAATTATCTCTTTTTTTCTTAAATTTCTTAGATACTGATAGTTATGTATAATTTTTTGTGAGTTGACTTCTACTTTAAAATCTTTCATTCCCATACCATCTTCTCCTTTTCTCAATTTAGAAATAGTATACTTCAAAAATAAAAAAAGGTGAAACTTTGTTTCACCTTTTTTTATTTTATCCTAATAACTCATCATTATATTTATCTATTTCAGCTAATACTTCTTCAGTTGTGCTCATAGACATTACTCTTTCTACAAGAGCTTCTGCTGAAGCTTTATCCATAGCCATTATATTTTTCTTTACTTTTGCAATTGAAATAGCTGACATTGAGAATGCATCTAATCCCATTCCAAATAATATCGCAGTTGCTCTTGCCTCACCAGCAAATTCTCCACACATTGATATTGGTATTCCACCTTCGTGAGCTCCATCAATAGCAGCTTTTATAGCAGCTAATACTCCCGGATTATATGTATCATATAAATGAGATATTCTCTCATTTCCTCTATCTACAGCTAGTGTATATTGAGTTAAATCGTTTGTTCCTATTGAGAAGAAATCTACTTCTTGTGCAAACCATTTAGCTCTAAATGCTGTTGCTGGAGTTTCAATCATAATTCCTAATTGAATCTCTTCATCAAATTTGATTCCTTCTAATCTTAATTCAGCTTTACACTCTTCAAGTAAAGCTTTTGATTTTCTACATTCTTCAATTGATATTACCATTGGTAACATTATTTTAATATATCCAAATGCTGATGCTCTTAAAAGTGCTTTAAATTGATCTTTTAAAATTTCAGGTCTATCTAGACATATTCTTAAAGCTCTCCATCCTAAGAAAGGATTCTCTTCATGAGGTAATTCCATGTATGGTAATGATTTATCTCCACCAATATCCATTGTTCTTATTGTTACTGGTAATGATTTTCCATTTTCATCTTTCATAGATTCTGCAACAATTTTGTATGCTTCAAATTGTTCATCTTCTGTAGGGAATCTATCATTAGCCATGAATAAAAACTCTGTTCTATAAAGACCTATTCCATTACCACCATTTCTTAATACTCCTGCAACGTCCTTTGGTGAACCTATATTTGACCAAGCTCCTACAGTTATACCATCTTTTGAAGTTGCTGTTTTATCTTTTAATTGCTTTAATAATTCTTTTTCTTCTAAATAGTTTTCTCTCTTTTTTGCATACTTTTCAATATCTTCTGATGTTGGATTAAGTATTACATCTCCTGTTAAAGCATCAACTATTATTGGTTCTTCATTACTTACTGCAGATGTTATATTTCCAGTTCCTACTACTGCTGGAATTTCTAATGATCTAGCCATAATTGAAGAATGAGCTGTTTTTCCTCCAATATCTGTTACAAATGCTACAACATTTTTTAAATCTAACTGAGCTGTATCAGAAGGTGTTAAATCTCTTGCTACTACAACTGAATTTGCTGGTAATGAAGAAAGATCTACAATATTCATTCCAACTATGTTATATAACCATCTTTTTGCTATATCTCTTAAATCTGCTGCTCTTTCTCTTAAATACTCATCTTCTAGATTTGCTAACATATCACAATATCCGCTAATTCCTTGTTCTAAAGCATTTTCTGCTGTTATTTTCTCATCTTCAATTAGCTCTGTAACTTCATCAAATAAATCTTCATCCTCTAATAAAGTTATATGTCCATCAAATATTGCTGCTTTATCTTCCCCTAATTGTCTAGCTGTTTTTTCTCTTATTTTTAATAATTGCTCTTTAGTTTTATCTCTTCCTTCAATTAACTTTTCTTTTTGAACCTCAACATTTGAGCATTCTGTTTTATCTATGAAAAGTTCCTCTTCTTTATATAAAAATACTTTTCCTACCGCTACCCCTGGAGAAGCGTCTATACCTTTTATAAATTTTCTCATAATTTTATCTCTCCCAAAATTTAAGTTTTTAACAAAAAAAAGGATAGAGTCACCCCCATCCTTCTCACACTTCAAACTATAGTACTTTTGATTAGTCCTTTAGATTTTCTAGTAGGTGAGTTAACTTCTCAACTGCTTCGTTTTCATCTTCCCCTGAAGCATGAACTGTTATTTTTGCACCTTTTTTAATTCCTAAAGAAAGTAATTTTAGTAAAGATGTTCCTTTTACTTTTTTCCCCTCTTCATTCTCTAATTCAATTTGAGATGTAAATGTTTTTGCTAAACTTACAAATTCGTTACCAGGTCTTGTGTGTAGTCCTGTTTCATTTTTAATTTCAACCGTTTTATTTGCCATAATCCTACTCACCTTTCAACATTTATTGTTTATTAATTAAATAAAAATTCAAATTTATTATTCTAATATAGAATACTTAATTTTCAAAATTTTGTCAATTTTTATTTTGAATTGTTTTTTTGTCAAAAAATGTTCATTTTTAAGTCTTTATCTGTGTTTTTTATGATATTTCAACTGTTTTATACACTATAAGTTAACATTTATAAGGTTTTGTTAACTCTACTCATTAATAACTCTTTCAATATATTTTTTTATTGTATTAAAATAGATTTTTTTTGATTTTCTTTTCATTGTAAGTAAAAAGTTAACATCTATGTTTTCTTCTAAAGAACATAGATTGATTGCTTGCTCTTCTATTTTTAATTTTTCATATTCGTCGTATTCGTCGAAAACATTAAGAATATCTACTGAAATTTCAGTTTCACCAATTAACTCTTTTAAACTATTTATAACTGGTTGTTTAACTGCTTGTCTGTCTTGATTAATCTTCTTTTTTGTTATTAATTCTTTCTGTTTTCCAATATTGTTAAACAAAGTTAAGTTTTGTTTTGAAACATCATTTTCTTGTGTTAGTAAGTTTTTTAGAACACCGTTTATATATTGGACTAATGTTGTTTTTATATTTGAATTTAAATTTTTATATATAATTTTCAATACTTCTATTAAAATTACTTCTCCTTCTTCCATAAAGATTTTTTTAATTTTAGTATCTGTTCTTTTATCCCAAGATCTTGAAACATATATATTTTTTTTGGCTTTTTGAACATATTTATCTATTTCTATTGGATAATTAAATTCATTAATTTTTTGAATTTGTTTTTTTAAATTTTTCTCAGATTTGTCTTCTATTGACTCTTTTGTAATTTTATCTGTAACTTGAATTACTTCAGCTTCTTCAATATCCTCAATATTAAATTCTTCTTTTTCAATATATCTTTCTTTTTCTTTTGAATAACTTATTTCTTTTGGTTTATTAAATTTATTTGTTTCAATGAATGACGAAACATGACACTCTCCATCTTTCTCGCTATTAAATTTATAAATTATATAATAAGTATCTTCATCTTTAGCTTGATAAGACTTATAATATTCTACATAACCCAATTCAACTAAGATATCATAAGCTTTTTGAACTCTTTTTAAAACCTGCTTCATTCTACAAAGTACATATGTTTTTGTATCTCCACTTTTATTTATTCTTTCTGTTGTTTGTTCTGTTTTTAAAGGAATAATTGCAGCTATAGTTCTTAAATTTATTTTATCTTCTTGCTTTTCATATCTGATTTTACTAATATATTTATAAATTCTTCCTGCTATTGGATCTTTAGCTAAAATTTCCATTAAAGCTTTTGAATTATATTTTATATATCTTTTATCACTTATTTTTTTTCTTATATTTTTATTTAAAGTCACTCTATAATATATTTTTTTTCCCTTTTTTAACTTTTGATAAGTTAATAACTTAAACTCTTCATCTTCAAATTTGTATTTACCTAATTTTGTATGATTAGATACTACAAATTGATATTCTGTATTTTTTAAATTTTTCAAAGCTTGTTCTACTTTTGAATAATAAGTTCTATTCATTTTGTTTCCTAAAAAACGTACTATAAAGTCTGATATTTCAAATTCAATATATTCATCTTCATCGTCTAATTCTTTCTTCATTTCATAAGTTGAAATCAAATATGTATATATTTTCTCTTCAAAAATAGATGGTTGAAATACTTTATCTTTTGAATCTTTAGCTACCAATGTACAATACATTGTTACACCTAAATCTTCAAATGAATATTGAAAATTGACTCTTTTATTTTGTTTTTGTGGAGTAAAAAATGGGAAAACTATCATTTCAACAGGAATATTTATTATATTATCTTTTAAATTTAAAAAATTTCCTGTTTCTTTTATAATTACTTCTCTTACTTCAATATCAGGTAATTGATTCAATCTTATATCAATTTTAGTTATATCTGTTAAAAGTGAACCTGTAGAAGTTATATTAAAATTTTCTACAAAATTTTTTTCTTCTTTTTCTTTTTTCTCCATAAAAACCTCTCTATAAATTTATAATACTAAATATGTATATTAACAGTAATAAATATATTTCGTGTAATATAATATACCATTTTTTTTGTATATTAACAATAATATTTTTTTGTTATAAATATCTTCTTAAGCCTTGATTTATTTAAGTTTTTTAATTTATTATGAACTTAAGTTGATTGTTTTTTTTATGTACACGAACAATAATATTTTAATGTTGATGAAAAGTATTGATTTATCTAGTGTCTTAATTTATTTTTATTTGAAAAGCTATATATTACTTGCGTTTTTTTAATGTACATAAACAATAATATTTTATAATGCTTTTAAGCCCTTGATTTTATTAGTTTTTTTAATTTTTTATTTCTGAACCTCTTTGTAAATCAATGGCTTTTAAAATGTATACTGACAGTAATATTTATTTTCATTAACAAACCATTGATTTTATTGAGTTTTAGTATTAGTAGCCAATCAAAGATATAATAAAATCAAGGATTTAACTTTTGTATACTGACAATAATATTTTTTTTGATAAGAAGCTAGTATTTTCAATGGGTTTAAGCATGTTTTTTTTTCATCTTAGTCTGTACATTTAACATTATACAAAAAACAAAAAACAACTATGTATTCGAATTAAATTAAATTAAAATTTTCAAATTTAATAAAACAATTTTTTATTTATTAGAATTTACTTGACAAAAGACAAAATTTCTTCTAAAATATTTATCTGAAATGTAGATGTTTTTAGGAGGTGAAAAAATGAAAAGAACTTATCAGCCAAACAACAGAAAATACAAAAAAGATCACGGATTTAGAGCTAGAATGGCAACTAAAAACGGAAGAAATGTATTAAAAAGAAGAAGAGCAAGAGGAAGACAAGTATTATCAGCATAAAACCCGGTGATCTATAACACCGGGTTTTTAAAGATTTAAGGACTATTTTAGGGAGTTAAACATTATGACAAATTTAAAAAAAAATAGGGAGTTTCAAAATGTTTATAATTATGGAAAAAAATCATTTGGATATTACTCTCTTATTTTTTTTAAAGCAAATGAAACAAATGAAAACAAATTTGGATTTGTTGTTAGTAAAAAAACAGGAAATGCTGTTTGTAGAAATCGATTAAAAAGATTATTTAGAGAGTATTGTCGTTTAAATGAGAAAAACCTTAACTTAGGTTATGATATAGTTTTTGTTGCTAAAAGAACAGCTGGTGAAAAATTTAAAACATTGAGTTTTGAGGAGATGAATAAAGATCTTAACCGTGTTCTTAAAAATTCTAAATTATATCAAAAATAATTTAAATTTTATTTTGAAAAAAATTATCTTAATTTTAATAAAATTTTATCAAAAATACATTTCAATATTTTTGGGAAAAAACTGTATATTCCAACCAACATGCTCAAAGTATATGTATAATGCTATTGAAACACATGGTTTATTTAAAGGGTTATACTTAGGAATAATACGAATTTTGAGGTGTCATCCATATTCTAAGGGAGGATATGACCCTGTACCACCAGTTAAAAAAAACGGAGGAAAAAAATAAATGGAATTTTTATATAAAGTATTCGAACAAATTTTGCTTTTTATAAATGGAATTACAGGAAACTTTGGTTTAGCTATAATTGGGTTAACATTATTAATCAAAATAGTATTGTTACCACTAACATTAAAACAAGATAAATCTATGAAAAAAATGAAACAAATTCAACCATTGTTAGAACAATACAAAGAAAAATATGGTCATGATAAAAATTTATTAAACCAAAAAACAATGGAACTTTACAAAGAAAAAAATGTGAATCCGGCTGGAGGATGTTTACCGCTAATAGTTCAACTACCAATTTTATGGGGACTTTTTGGAGTTTTAAGAATTGAAAGAGGAATTGTTCCTCCTGAATCATTCTTATGGATGAATCTATTACAACCGGATCCTTATTATATATTACCTGTTTTAAACGGAATAGTTGCATTTATTCAACAAAAATTAACAGGAACAGATAGTAATCCACAAATGAAGCAAATGATGTATATATTCCCTGTAATGATGATTTTTATATCTTATAAAATGCCAGCAGGTTTACAAATCTATTGGTTAACATCAAGTTTAGCAGGAGTTTTACAACAATATTTCATAATGAAAAAAGGAGACTAGAACTAAAGTTATGGAAAATATAATTGAAATCAAAGCGAGTAGTAGAGAAACTGCTATTGCTAGAGCTATAAAAATATTGGAAGTTACTGCTGATCAAGTTATTCAAGTTACTGAATTACAAAAACCTAAATCATTTTTTGGTTTTTTTGCTAAAGATGGATTTTATAAAATTGAAATTAGTAGAGAAATAAAAACTGAAAAAATTGTGATTTCAGGTTCAAAAGAACTAGCAGAAGAAAATGTTTTAAAAACAGAACCTAGTATTGAAGAAATAAAAGAAATAAAAAAAGACGCTAGAGAAAAAGAAGTTATAAGAGTTTCTCAAGAGTTATTAAATAAAATGGGTCTTGATTTAGAAGTTGAAGTGTTGAGGCTAGAAGGAAAAAATTGTATAATAAATCTTTACGGAGAAGATAACGGAATTATTATTGGAAAAAAAGGAAAAACATTAAATAGCTATGAGTATTTATTAAATACTTTAATTAAAGATGTTAGAATAGATGTCGATGTTGAAGGATTTAAAGAAAAAAGAAATGTTACTCTGAGAGATTTAGCAAGAAAAATGTCTGAAAAAGCCATGAAAACTACTAAACCAATAAAATTAAATCCAATGCCTCCAAGAGAAAGAAAAATAATACACGAAGTTGTAAATAAATATACAGAATTAGATACTTACAGCGAAGGAAAAGACCCTAAGAGATATATTGTAATCAGAAAAAAGAAATAGGGGTGAGTTATATGTTTGATACTATTGCTGCCATTTCAACTCCAAGAGGAGAAGGTGGAATAGGTATTGTTAGAATGTCAGGAAGTGATTCTTTATGTATACTAACAAAAATATTTAAACCTATATCAAATAAGAATGTTAGTGAGCTTAAAAATTTCAGTATTAATTATGGTCATTTATATGATGGAGAAGAATTAATTGATGAAGTTTTAGTTTCGATAATGAAAGGTCCTAACACTTATACAAAAGAAAATATTGTTGAAATCAATTGTCATGGTGGATTTTTAATTACAGAAAGAGTACTTGAACTTGTTTTGAAAAGTGGTGCTAGAATAGCAGAAATTGGTGAATTTACAAGAAGAGCTTTTATGAATGGAAGGCTTGATTTAACACAAGCTGAAGCTGTTATAGATTTAATCCATGGAAAAACAGACAAAAGTATATCATTATCTTTAAATCAACTTAGAGGAGATTTAAGAGAACAAATAGAAGTTCTAAAAAAAGAACTTTTAGATGTTTCAGCTCATGTAAATGTTGTGTTAGATTACCCTGAAGAAGGAATAGATGATCCTTTACCAGCAGATTTAGTAGATAATTTACATAATGTTGTAAATACAACAAACACTTTAATTAACTCTTACAATAAGGGTAAAATGATTAAAGAGGGAGTAAAAACAGCTATTGTAGGAAAACCCAATGTAGGAAAATCAAGTTTATTGAACTCTGTTTTAAGAGAAGAAAGAGCTATAGTAACTCATATTGCTGGAACTACAAGAGATGTAATTGAAGAGGTTGTAAACTTAAATGGAATTCCTTTAGTTTTAGTTGATACTGCTGGAATTAGAAAAACAGATGATTTAGTAGAAAATATTGGTGTAGAAAAATCAAAAGAATTAATTGATAAAGCAGATTTGATTTTGTTTGTAGTAGATAACTCAAGAGAGCTAGATGAAGAGGATTTGAGAATCCACGAAAGAATAGATGCTGATAAAGTTATTGGTCTTATAAACAAAACAGATGTTGAATCAAAATTAGATATAACACCATTAACAAAAATAAAAAAATGGATTAAGATTTCTGCTTTAGAAAAAACAGGAATAGATTCAATGGAAAAAGAAATATATAGTTATATAGTTTCTGGACAAGTTGAAGATAGTTCTGAAAAATTAGTTATAACTAATGTTAGACATAAGTCTGCTTTAGAAAAAACTAAAATAGCAGTAGAAAATATATTCGAAACAATAAATATGGGATTACCAATGGACTTAATAGCTGTAGATTTAAAAGAAGCTTTAGATTCATTGTCAGAAGTAACAGGTGAAATTAGTAATGAAGATCTTTTAGATCATATCTTTAGTAATTTCTGTGTAGGAAAATAAAGTTGTTAGCCACAGACGATAAATCTGTGGCTATAATTTTTTTTACACTTATTTGTGTATATGAACAAAAATAAAAGGAGAAATGTATGAGCTTTAAATATGATGTAATTGTTGTTGGAGGAGGACATGCTGGAGTTGAAGCTGCTTTAGCAAGTGCTAGATTAAATAGAAAAACATTATTATTTACTTTATCTTTAGATAACATCGGAATGATGTCTTGTAATCCATCAATAGGTGGACCAGGAAAAAGTAATTTAGTTGCTGAAATAGATGTTTTAGGTGGAGAAATGGGAAGACATACAGATCAGTATAATCTTCAGTTAAAGCATTTAAATACAAGTAAAGGACCTGCTGCTAGAATAACAAGAGGACAAGCGGATAAATTTTTATATAGAACAAAGATGAAATCTTTATTAGAAGAAACTGAAAATTTAGAAATCATGCAAGATAGTGTTGATGAATTATTGGTTGAAAATGGAGTTTTAAAAGGAGTAAAAACAGCATTAGGAATAGAATATAATTCAGAAACAGTTGTATTGGCGACAGGAACATTTTTAAAAGGAAGAGTTGTAATAGGAGCTGTAAAATATCCTGCTGGAAGAATGGGAGAAAATTCTGCTGAAAAATTATCAGAAAGTTTAGAGAAAAATGGAATTCTTTTAGAAAGATATCAAACAGCAACTCCACCAAGAATAGATAAAAGAACAGTTGATTTTTCAGTTATGAAACCATTATATGGTGAAGAGCATCCAAGATATTTTTCAATCTATACAGAGAAAAAGAAAAATAATATAGTTCCAACTTGGCTAACTCATACATCTGAAGAAACATTAAGTGTTACGAAAGAAATGTTAAAGTATTCTCCAATAGTATCAGGAATTATAGAAACTCATGGGCCTAGACATTGTCCATCATTAGATAGAAAAGTTTTAAATTTCCCAGATAAATTTGATCATCAGATATTTTTAGAGTTAGAGTCTAGCGATTCAAATGAATTGTACGTAAACGGCCTTACAACGGCAATGCCGCCTTTTGCTCAAGAAGCTATGATGAAGTCTATAAAAGGATTAGAAAACGCTAAAATCATGAGATACGGCTATGCAGTAGAGTATGACTATGCTCCTGCTTCACAACTTTATCCGAGTTTAGAGAGTAAAAAAATAAAAGGATTATATTTTGGTGGTCAAATAAATGGAACTTCAGGTTATGAAGAAGCAGCAACACAAGGATTTATAGCAGGAGTTAATGCTGCAAGAAAAACAATGGGAAAAGAGCCAATAATATTTGATAGAAGTGAAGGTTATATAGGAGTATTAGTTGATGATATTATTCATAAAAAGACACCAGAGCCTTATAGAGTTCTTCCTTCTAGATCTGAGTATAGATTGACTTTGAGATTCGATAATGGATTTATGAGGCTTTTAGATAAAGCTGAGGAGATTGGAATTGTATCTAAAGAAAAAATAGAGTATTTAAAAAAATGTAGAGCAAATGTTTATTTTGAAATAGACAGAATAAAAGAAACTAAAGTAGCCATGAAAGATGCAAATCAAGTTTTAGAAACTAAAGGTTGTGTTCAAAGGTTAACTAAAGGTGTTGCAGCAAGTGAATTATTAAAATTTAAAGAAGTTTCATATGACGACTTAGCTCATCTATTAGAAATACCTAATTATCCAGAATTTGTAAAAAATCAAATAGAAACTATGATAAAATATGAAATATTTATTGAGAGAGAAAGAGAGCAAATCGAAAGATTTAAAAAGTTAGAAGCCTTAACAATACCTCAAGATTTTGATTTTGATACAATAACAGGAATTTCAAATATAGCTAAAGCAGGATTGAAAGATATTAGACCTTTATCAATAGGAGAAGCTTCAAGAATAAGTGGAGTTACTGGAAATGATATAGCATTATTATTAGCTACATTAAAAACCAAATAGAAAATAGTAGTACGAACAAAAATAAAAGTTGTAAATACAAGGTAAAAAAACTTGTATCTACAGCTTTTTTTGTTATACTTGTATTTATAAAGAAAAGATAATAGGAGGTTGGTTAATGATTATAAGTGATTATCATATACATAGTAATTTTTCAGGAGACAGTATTGAAAATCTTGATAAAATATGTAAAAGAGCTATAGAACTAGGGCTTAAAGAGATAGCAATAACAGATCATATGGATTTAGATGTTAAAGAAAATTCTAATAATACAAATTTCACATTAAATTTAGATGAGTATATTCCAACAATTTTAAAATTAAAAGATTTTTACAAAAAAGATTTGGATATAAAAATTGGAATGGAATTTGGTATTCAAAAACATTTAGGAAATCTAGGAGATGACATTATAAAAAAAAATCCTTTTGATTTTATAATTTCTTCTGTTCATAGTGTTGATAGATTACTAGTAGATCAAAAAGAATTTTGGAATGAAAAAACTAAAAATGATGCACATGATAAGTATTTTTTAGAAATATTAAAAAGTTTACAAAGTTTTAATAATTTTTCAGTTGTTGGTCATTTGGATTTTATAAGTAGATATGGAGTTGACAAAAATAAAAATATAGATTATATAAGGTATAGAGATATAATGGATGAAATTCTAAAAACTTTAATAATAAAAGGGAAAGGTATTGAAATAAATACATCTGGAATAAGATATAATGAAAATAGATTTTATCCTTGTGATGATATAGTAAAACGTTATTTTGAACTAGGTGGTGAGATAATAACGATAGGTTCAGATGCCCACAAATCATCTCATATAGGAAATGATTTTAAGAAAGTTTATGATTTTTTAGAAAATATAGGAGCCAAGTATATCTCATCATTTGATAAATTAGATGTGTCTTTTAAAAAAATTAAATAATTTTCTTTGGAAGAAGGTTAATATGATCATAATGAAAAAAAACAAAGGACTGACTTTTTTAGAAACAGTAGCATCAGTAGCTATTATTCTTTTAGTCAGTTCTTTTTTATTCTTAAAAATAACAAAAATTAACGAAAAGTTAGATGTTGAAAAAAATAGAAGATTAATACAAACAACATTTCTTAAATATACGAATAAATCATTTTATGAAAAAAAAAGATATTTAATAGAAATAAATTTTTTGGAAAATAATTTGATTATAACTCAAAATAAATTACCAGTAGAAAAAATTATACTATCTAATAAATTAAAATATGAAATTCCATACGAAAAAAAAAGAAATCCAAAATTTAATGTAGAAACAACAAAAACTGGTAATTTAAGCAAATCATTTACTATGTATATTTTTGGATATAAAAATCAAGTAGAAAATAGAATGGCATTTTATATTTTTAAAAAAGAAAAAATTTTAAAAATAAATACTTATTTAAACAATAATTTAAAAAATATTAATTATAATAATATTTTAGAATATCATTATTCAATAGAAGGTGAAAATAGAACAGGGTGGAAAGAGGAGGAATATAATTGAGAAAGGTTAATTTTATATTTTTTATTTTTACAATTGTTTTAATAAAATCTACTTATAAATCATTATTATTAACAAAATATGTTCAAACATCAACGGCTGATAAAAAAGTACAGTTTGAAGTTTTAATGATAAAAAGGAGTTGATAAATGGAGGATAATATCTACTTTAAAAGACATACTTTTGAAATAAAAGAATCTAATGATTTAAAGTTTGGTAAAGAAGATGTTTTAGAGTATTTAAATGAACTTATATTTTTTAGTTTGAAATCGAGAGCTTCAGATATACATATAGAATCTAAAGAGAACGAAGTAAAAATAAGAGTTAGAATTGATGGACAATTGAAAAATTACAAAGAGCTAAATAGAAGTTTGGGAATTAGATTAATAACAAAATTAAAATTAATGAGTGAACTTGATATTGGAGAAAAAAGATTACCTCAAGATGGTAGATTTAAAGCTCGATTTAAAGAAGATAAAATTGATTTTAGAGTTTCAATAATACCAACAATTTTTGGAGAAAGAGTTGTTTTAAGAATTCTAAAAAATAATATATCAAAAGTTTCTTTGGATGGATTAGGTTTCTCTTCAGAAAATATAATAAAATTAAAAGAAACTTTAAATAAAAAAAGTGGTCTTCTTTTATTTTGTGGCCCTACAGGAAGCGGAAAAACAACAACCCTTTATTCAATAGTGAATTATTTAGAAAATGAAAATTTAAACATAGTCACAATAGAGGACCCTATAGAATATCAATTTGCCAATATCAATCAAATTCAATGTAAAACAGAGATTGGACTTGATTTTGCAACGATTTTAAGAAGTGTTTTAAGACAAGATCCAGATGTAATATTAGTTGGTGAAATTAGGGATAAAGAAACAGCTGAAATAGCTTTAATGGCTGCATTAACGGGTCATTTAGTTATAACAACACTTCATACAATAGATTCGATATCAGCAATTGATAGACTTATAAATTTTGGAATTGATAAATTTGTTATAGCAACATCTATAACAGCAATAGAAAGTCAAAGATTAGTTCGTAAATTATGTTCGGTTTGTGGTGGTAAAAAAGAGCAAGATTGTTGTTTTGATGGTTTTAAAGGAAGAGATGCTGTAGAAGAGATAATTTTTTTTAATAAAGATATTAGAAATATTATTTTACATAAAACAACAAAAGATTTAGAAGAGTATCTAGAAAATACAGGGTTTAAAAAAATTTTAGAAAATGGACTTTCTAAAGTTGAAAGTAAATTGACAACAAAAGCTGAAATTTTAAGAGAATGTTTAATATGAAAATTTTCAATAAAATAAAAGAAAAAGATTTGAAAAATTTTTATTTAAAAACAGGTCGATTATTAAATGCTGGAATTTCTTTAAAAAAAGCTATTGAATTTCAAAAAAACAATTCAAAAAATAATATATTTAAATCTAAAATTCTAAATATATATAATAGACTTGATAAAGGAGAGGATATATATTCCTCTTTGAAAAAAGAAGAGTTTATAAAAGAAAGAGAGTTACTTATTATATATGTTTTTGAAAACAATGGAAAGATTGGAGATGGATTTTTAAAAGTAGCATATTTAAAAGAAAAAAAAGAAAAGTTAAATAATGAAATTAAAATAGCGTTATCTTATCCAATTTTTATATTAATCGTATCATCATTAATAATAGTTTTAATATTTTATTTTGTTGTTCCAAATTTTGAAGAGGTTTATTCTATTGATGAGAAAAATCTTCCGCTATTAACAAAAATAATATTAAAGATAAAATATTTAATTTCAGAATATATATTTTTATTATTTTTAACAGTACCGTTTTTTTTATTAAGTATAAAATCAAAATTATTAAAAAAATTACTTTATAAAGTTTCAATTATAAAAAAATTTTTAATAGAAAAACATATAGTTAGTATATTAGATAGTTTGGCAACACTATTAGAATCAGGAATATCTATAGATAAGGGAATTGAAATTATATTGGATAATTTAGATAGTGGATTTTTAAAAAACAAAATATATATTTTAAAAAATATAAAAAAAGGAGAATCTTTATCAAATTGTTTTAATAGGTTGAATTTATTTGATTTAGAGGAAATTGATATGATAAAAATAGGAGAAGAAAGTGGAACTGTTGAATTTATTTTAAAAGAAATAGCTGCTACAAGAGAGGAGGAGTTGAATAGAAAGCTAAAAATTGTATTAAAATTAGTAGAACCAATTTTATTATTGATAGTAGGAGTATTTATAAGTATTTTTGTTATAGGTTTATATCTACCAATTTTAAACATGAGTGATTTATTAGAGTTATAGGAGGTTTTATGAAAAATAAAAAAAAAGCATTTAGTGTTATTGAAATTGTATTAGTTTTGGGAGTGATTGGAATATTAAGCAGCTTTATAGCTCCAAAAGTAAGGGATTATTTAGCCATGGCAAAAGATTCAAAAGCAATAAACACATTACAAAATTTACGAATGGCTTCAGAGACATATTATTTAGAAAATGGAAATTATCCTTGGGGAATTGATAATAAAATTGAGGATGAATTATTAATAAAATTAGAAAAATATACAGGAAAAAAAATCGGAATATCAGAATCAGAACCATTTTTAGAGATAGGTGGAAGTAAAAAAGCTGAAAAAGATTCAGATGTTATATATGGAGGAAAAATTGAAGTTATAATAGATTCAAATAGAGGATTTATTTTAAATCCAATAGAGTCTACTTTAAAGTTTAATATAAGAGGAGAAGAATGGTCAAGTATATAACTTATCTTGTTGTAGTGACTATTTTAATCGAAATAGTAATACGAGATACTAGAGAAAAGATAATATTGAATAGGAGTAATCTTGGTTTATTATTGATTGGAATATACTTAGGATTTTTAGAAAATAATTTAGAAATGAGAATTATAGGAAGTGCAGTTTATAGTTTACCATTTTTATTTATATATGCTTATGGAAGTGACTTACTTCAAAAAGAATGTTTGGGAGTAGGGGATATAAAACTTATGAGTTCTCTGGGAATGCTATTAGGATTTAAAAATTTTTATATAGTTTTAACTTTTCTTAATATGAGTTTTATGTCAGCGTTATTCTATATAGTATTTAGATATTTAATGACAAAAAAAATTGAAAAAGAGATATCTTTTGGCCCTTTTTTGATATTTGCATATATGTGTACTCGAGTGTTGGAAATTTATGACAAACACTAAAAAAGGTTCAACCTATATAGAAACATTGATTTCATTAGTAATAATTTTAATTTTATTAAACCCATTGTTTTCTTCTTTGATTTATATAAAAAAAGAATTTAATAAGTTGAATATTTTTATAGAAGTTGAAAAGGAAATGGAAAAAATTAGAGCTTTTTATAGAAAAAATGAAAATGAATATATCTCTTCAAACGAACAATTTAAAATAGAAGTTAAAAAATCTAAAGTTTATGAAGATGTTTATAGTTTAGAAATAACTCTTCAAAAAAACGAAATAAAAAGAGAGAGTGTTTTATATGTATACAAACAAAAATAAAGGATTTAGTTTAATAGAAATAGTAGCAACATTATTAATTCTAACCATAATTTTACAAACACTCTACAATTATTTCAGATATATAAATCTAGAAAATAAAATAGTTTTAAAAAAAATTGTAAGAAAGCTTAATATTGAACCTGTTTTTAAAGCTATGGATAACTCTATCTATGAATCTAAAACATATAAAATTTATAGTTTATCATCAATAACCAACCATATAGATTATTCAAAACCGACTTTACTAGAAGGAAATACTCTTATAATTGAAAAATATTCTCCTTCTAACTCGTGGACTGAAGTAGAGATATATCAGCAAGTATCTCTTGCGAATTATATTAAAATTTTTTATGCACAAAAAAATACAAAAGATATTATTTTAAATGTGGATTTAGGAGAAGTTATTTTAAAAGATATAAAAATGATTTTTTTCATAGAAGATTTTGGAATAAAAGTGGAGGGAACTTATAAAAATGAGAGTTATAAATATGAACTCAAAAAATAGAGGAATAATACTTCCACTAGTATTATTTTTAATAACTTTATTAATTTGGTTGTTTTCAATACTTCTTTTAATTTACAAAACTGAAATTGATGAGAATCAAACTTATAGAAAAACTAATAATAATTATTGGAAAATAGAAAATTTTTCAAAAATAGCAGAATATGAAGTATTTAAAGGTGAAATTTCTATAAAAAACAATGAATATAAGGATATTATAGAATATTTTGAAGATAAAGATTTAATTTGGCTAGATAGTGATAAAATTTCAAAAAGTGGATTTAAAAGATATGAAGTTATTCATAATGGAAAAATAATATCTGACAAAATACAACTTTCATCATTTGGAGAAAATATATTAGAAATTATACTTTTAAAAACTATTAAAATAGAAAATGAAGAACTTCAATTATTTATTAATTTGTACTATCTATATCCAATAGGAGAAAAAGATTTTTTCAAAAGCAGTAAGAGAGAGATAAAAGGAGTTGAGATTGGATTAAAAAATGAAAAGATTAGAAATTAGTGATAGAGGAATAAAACTTTCTGAAGATGGAGAAGTAATAAATCAAATTCTGTTTAATGAGTACGAAGATATTCCTTTTGAAGTTAAAGAGTTACTTTCTATTTATGAAGAATTAGACGAAGTAGTTTTAAATATTTTAATAGAATTAGATAAAGATTTAATTGAAGAGATAGAAAATAGTATAGTTACTATGGGTTGGAGACTTAAAAATTTAAAAAAAATAAGTAAAACCTTTAAATATGTGTTTGTAGGAATTTTTTTAATACAGTTTTTAATAGGAGGAGTTTTATTTTTTAAAGTTCAAAAATTAGAAAAAAGAGTTTTTGATTTAAAGAAAGAAAAGTTAGAATATAAAAAGAATATAAATGTACTAGATAGCTCTACAATTAAGTTAGATGAAGATATAATAGAGCCAATCTTTTTTGAAAAAAGTGAAGTTTCAAGTTTTTTAATTTTTATATCAGAAGTTTCAAAGAAAAATAAAATAAAATTTGAGAAAATTGAATTTTTAAAAGATAAAATAATTTTGAATGGCCATACAATAGAACGAGAAAAAATTTCAACTTTTAAAAGAGATATTGCATCCCACATAAAAATTAAAACTACAAAATTTGATTTTATAAAGAAAGAGGGGGAAATAACATATTTTTTGATAGAATTAGAAATAAATTAGAAAATGTTAGTCTTAAATTAGTATTAATAATAACAATTTTTATTTTTGGATGTTTGTTAATTTTATTTTCTATTTTTAATTTTTTTAAACTGAGAAAAGAAAAAATAATGTTAGAAAAGAATATATATATTTTAAAATCAACTTTTGAAAAAAAAGAGAAAAATTTTGAAGTGATTCAGAATAAAAATAAAGAATTAGGAATGAAAAAAGAAAAAAAACTAGAAGAAAATTTTATGTTTGATGGTTCTTTTGAAGTTCTCGAATACTTAAATAAAATATCTGAAGAAAATAGATTAATAGAAGATACAATTGGTCGAGAGAGTAGTGAACAAATACAGGAAAAAAAATATGGAAGTTTTTATTATTCAGCATCTGGAAAAGAAAAAGATATATTTAATTTTATTTTAGAGATAGAAAAATATGAAAAGTTTATATCGTTAAAAACAGATTCGATACTGCTAGAAGTTAATGGAGAATTTTTAGATTTAAAATTGAATGTTATGTATATAATCAATAATAAAAATAAGGAAATAGAATATTTTGATTATAAAGACGGTATGTTTGAAAAATCAAATAATAGAAATATAGGTACAAAAAGGAGAAAATTATAAATGTTATATAAAATTTGCTTTATATTTTTTTTAATAACTTTCAATATTTTTTCAATAGAAACATACCCAAAAGAACTCGATTTAAAAGAAGTATCAGTTGTAGATTTATTTGCACATTTGTCAAAATATTCTAAATATACTTTGATTGGCGATTCTTATGTAAAAGATATAATGGTAGATGGCTTTTTTAAAAAAGGAACATCTATTGATGAAATTTTAAAAACAGTTGAAACAACTTATGGTTTAACTCGTGTAAAAAGTGGAAATACACTAATATTTCGTGGAAGAAAATCAGAAGATAAAGATATGTTAGTTGGAAGAGTTTATGATATTAATACAGCTAGAGAAATAAAAGGAATAAAAATAATTTTAAAAAGAAGAGAAAACTTAGAAACATTTTCAGGTGAATATGGAGAATATTTAATAGATAGCATTGTTAAAGGAAGTTACTTTATATCAATATTATCAGATGAATATAGATATGATGGAGAATTCGTGGAAATAATTGAAGGTGTAAATAGGTTTGATTTTTATGTAGAAAGAAAAAATTTTAAAAAGACAAAAAATATCGAACAAGAAACAGAACAAAAAAGTAAAAAAGATGATATAATAGAAAATATTTTATTAGAAAATTTGAATAATGAAGAGATTGCAAATATAATAAAAGATACTTTTGGTGACAGTTTGAAAGTTTCAATTAGTTCTGGCAATAATTCAATAATACTTTTTGGAAAAGGTGAAATAGTTTTTTCTGCAAAAAAATTAATAAAACAATTAGATAAAAGAAAAAAACAAGTAAGAGTAACCGCTGAAATTATAGATGTAAAAGAAAATATTTTTGAAGATTTAGGTTTCAATTGGGCTTACGATACTCAAGGAAGATTATCAGAAAAAAATAGTGGAATTTATCTTGAAACATTGGTATCTAATGGAATAGATGGCTTAGGAGAAGTAATAGGTAGTTCTATAAATCTTGTAAGTAAATTTAATAGTGGAAAAGATGTATTGGATTTAACATTAAATTTATTAGAAACAACCCAAGATTTAACAATCAATGCTTTACCTTCGATTATTTTATTAAATGGTGAAAGTGGATTGTTGAAGATGACAGAAGAGGTTATTGTTGGACAACAAAAAGAAGAAGATAGCGATAGTGATAAAATAAATTATACACCAATATTTAAAGAAGCAGGAATAATTTTGAAAGTTCTACCATCAATCAAAGAAGATAATAGTGTTTATTTAGATTTGGATTTAGAAGCAAGTGATTTTAAATTAAAAACTCCACTAAAAGCTGACGATAAAAATACTGGTACATTCAATTCTGAAGGTGGCTCTAAGATATCTAGAAAATTACAAACTAAAATTAGAATAAAAAATAATGATGTAATTTTAATTGGTGGATTAAAAAGAAAAATAGATCAAAAAATAAATAGTAGAGTACCATTTTTAAGTGAAATTCCAAAAGTTGGAATTTTATTTAAAAGTCAATCAAGTAGATTAGAACACACTGATTTATATATAAAATTAAAAGCAGAAGTAATAGAGGAGATTTGAAATGGAAAAGAGTAGATTAGAAGAGATACTTAATAGTTTTGAAAATTTGAAAGTCGCAGTAGTAGGAGATATGATGTTAGATGATTATCTAATAGGTTCTGTAGAAAGAATTTCTCCCGAAGCACCTGTACCTGTTGTTTCAATAAAAAAAGAAAGATTTGTATTAGGTGGAGCAGCTAACGTAGTTAATAACTTATCAACTCTTGGAGCACAAGCGGTTTGTTTTGGTGTTATAGGAGAAGATTTTGATGGAGATAGATTGATAAAAGAATTAGAAAAAAAAGGAATAGAAACTTCAGGAGTAGTTAAAAGTGAAGAAAGACCTACAATTGTAAAAAGAAGAATAATAAGTGGAAATCAACAGTTGTTAAGATTAGATTGGGAGGATCCAAGACCAATTTCTTCAGCTTTAGAAGATAATTTATTAAAGCATATTGAAAATAAAATAGATGGTTTAGATGCAATAATACTTTCTGATTATGATAAAGGTTTGTTAACACCAAGAGTTGTAAAGAAAATAATTTCTCTTTGTAAAGAAAAAAATATAATTGTAACAGTAGATCCAAAACCTAAAAATGCTCTTAACTATATAGGTGCAACATCAATGACTCCAAATAGAAAAGAGGCAATTGAGTGTTTAGGTAAAACTAGTTTTGATGATATAGTTGAAATTGGAAAAGAGTTAAAGGAAAAATTAAAATTAAATAGTTTATTGTTAACAAGAAGTGAAGAGGGAATGAGTCTATTTGAAGGAGAAAATTTAATAAATATACCGACATATGCAAAAGAGGTTTATGATGTAACAGGAGCTGGAGATACTGTAATCTCAGTATTTACTTTAGCTTGTGCAGCAGGAGTAACATCTTATGAAGCAGCTAAAATAGCAAATACAGCAGCAGGTGTTGTTGTTGGAAAAATGGGAACATCAACAGTTACAAAAGAGGAAATTTTAGAATTTTACAATAGAATTTATAACGAATGGAAATAGGGGAAATATATGCTGAGAATTGGAAATGGTTATGACGTTCATAGATTAGTATCTGGAAGAAAATTAATATTAGGTGGGGTAGAAATACCTCATCTAAAAGGTGTGTTAGGTCATTCTGATGGAGATGTTTTAATCCATGCAATAATGGATGCTCTTTTAGGAGCTCTAGCTTTAGGGGATATAGGTCAACATTTTCCAGATACTTCAAATGAGTTTAAGGATATAGATAGTATGATTTTATTGAAAAGAGTATTTCAATTAATAAAAGATAGAAGTTATAAAATTGGAAATTTAGATTGTATAATAGTTGCTCAAAATCCAAAATTAAAACCTTATTTGGATTTAATGAGAGAAAGAGTTGCAAAAATTTTAGAAACAGAAATTTCAAATATAAGCATAAAAGCAACAACAGAAGAGAAATTAGGCTTTACAGGAAATGAAGACGGAATAAAATCTTACTGTGTGGTTCTTTTACAAAAAATATAAAAAAATAGTTGCATTAATGAATAGATTGTGCTATACTAGTTTTGTATTAAAGGAAGCATAGCTCAGTTGGGAGAGCACCTGCCTTACAAGCAGGGGGTCACTGGTTCAAGTCCAGTTGTTTCCACCATATAATGGGGGTGTAGCTCAGTTGGTTAGAGCGCATGCCTGTCACGCATGAGGTCGCGAGTTCGACCCTCGTCACTCCCGCCATTATTGCCCAGATAGCTCAGTCGGTAGAGCAGGGGACTGAAAATCCCCGTGTCGGTGGTTCGATTCCGCCTCTGGGCACCAT
>JBOFUO010000024.1:0-6181 GCA_051652625.1 Cetobacterium sp. | reverse complement strand
ATTTATTTTAACTCAATTTTAAAATATAATCTATTATATTTTAAAATTGTGTATTTTGTGTGTAATTAATGGAAAGAAGTTTTGAAAGCGAAATGGTTGTGAGATAAAGCTGTACTTTTTTGAAAATATACGGTACAATAAAGTATTAGTTTGATTTATGGCATTATAATATTTGAGATAAAATTTCATGGGAGTTTTTATGAGTTATGTAAAAAAACAAGAACTGAAAAAACAGTTCAAGGTAGAAATGTTCAAAGGAATACAAATAATTGACAATGAATCTTACGATTTAATTGATTCAAGAAAATTTTTCCCAAATTTACAAGATGCTGTTAAATATACTGAAAGTATTAAATCAAGATTAGAAGAAGACTGGGTTATCAGATTCTTTAAGAAAACTGAAGAGATGTGGGAACTAGTAGAAATAATCGGTAGAGATAAAGAGTAATAAAAAATAAGGTATCTATCAAATGATAGATACCTTATTTTTTATTACTCTATTTAAACTGTTTCGTCATCTAAGAAAGCTTTGTGTAAAATAGCTCCTATTACAGCTCCAAGAATTGGTGCAACCCAGAATATCCAAAGTTGAGATAAAGCTTGTCCACCAGCTATGATAGCAACTGCAGTACTTCTTGCAGGGTTAACAGATGTATTAGTTACAGGAATACTGATTAAGTGAATTAAAGTTAATCCTAATCCAATTGCAATTGGTGCAAATCCTTTTGGTGCATTTTTTGAAGTAGCTCCAAGGATGATGATTAAGAACATTGCTGTTAATACAACTTCTGTTATGATTCCAGCAGTCATAGAGAATCCGTTTGGAGATAATGCTCCAACTCCATTTAAAGCAAATCCATTAGCTGCTATATTAAATTGTGGATTACCACTAGCTATAAGATAAAGAATGAAAGCTCCAAAAGTTCCACCTAAAACTTGTGAAATTATGTATGGTACAGCTTCTTTTTTATCAGCTTTTCCAGCAACAACTAATCCAATTGTTACAGCTGGATTTAAATGACAACCAGATACGTGACCTATAGCAAAAGCCATTGTTAAAACAGTTAATCCAAATGCTAAAGAAACTCCAGCAAATCCAATACCAAGTTCAGGATATCCAGCAGCTAAAACAGCACTTCCACATCCACCTAATACTAACCAAAAAGTTCCGATAAATTCTGCAAATAATTTGTTTTTCATAAAAAAACCCCCTATTTTTACTAAAAATTTTAAGCGATTATTATTATATCACAATTTACTTTAATTTCAAATTATATTCCCATATTTTTTTAATTTATCTTTTGTAGCTAAGTCTGTAAAAGCAGCTTCAATACTAGTAAAGTAAATGTTTTTATAAACTTCTAATTCAATATTAAACTCAGAATCTAAAATATTGAATTCATTACTCAGGTTTGTATTAGATACAGTTCTATTATCTGTATTTATTGTTACTCTAATTCCAGAGTTATAAAAATCGAAAAATGGATGATTTTTAAGAGAGTCAACAGCTTTTGTTTGTACATTACTAGTTGGACACATTTCAAGCACTATATTTTTCTCTTTAACTATATCAAAAGCAGCTTTACACCCTTTAATGTGTATTCCATGACCGATTCTTTCAGCTCCAAGCATTTGAACAGCATCTAAAACATTTTTTCCAATACCAGTTTCACCTGCATGAATAGTTACTTTATATCCATATTCTTTAGCTAAAAGAAATGGTTCTATAAATTTTTGACAGAAATTTTCTCCTTCGTTTCCACATAAATCTACAGCGACAATACCTTTTCCTAAATATTTTTTTCCGACCTCAATAACTTCGAAAATACTTTGAGGAGGCATATGTCTTAAAAATGACAAAATCAAATTACCTTTTATATCATATACCTCTTCAGCTTTATTTATTCCAGCTAAAACACTTTCTAAGATTTCTTCAATAGATAATCCTTTATTTATATGTAACAGCGGTGCAAATCTTATTTCTATATATTTTATATTTTCTTTTGCAGAATCTTCCATCAATTCATAAGTAATTCTTTTTAAACTTTCTTTTGATTGCATAACTGCTATTGGAATTTCAAATCCTTTTAAATATTCGTTTAAAGACAAACATTCTGATGGAGCAATCATTGCATTTTTAATTACATCTATATTATAACTAGGTAGTTCAATATTTTCTAATTTTGCTATTTCGATAATTGTTTCAGGTCTTACACTTCCATCTAAATGGCAATGTAACTCTATTTTTGGTAACTTTATAAAATTCATTTTAACCTCCAGATATTTCAATATAATATTTTATTATATCATATATTCTTAAAACTGAAAATAGATAAATTTTACAATTGTAATTTTGAAAAAGATAATGTTATTTGTTCATTGTTAATAAATCTTCAAAAAATAAAATAGTATTTCCAAAAAAATCATTTTTTCCAATATTTCTATCATCTAATTGATTGGTATTTTTAATAACAAAACCTATTTCTGATATTTCTTTTATGCTATTTTCTTCAGTACCAGTGAAAGAAACTATAGGAATATTTTTAGATTTTGCTATTTGACAAAGATTTAACACCCCAGCAGTTTCCCCTGATTTAGAAATTACAATTAATATCGGTTTTTCATCATATATTCTATCTAGATTTTGCATATATTCGGATACCATAGAAAAATATCCTAGTATCATTAGCTTATCAGATATATACCTTGCCACACAATTAGAAAACCCAACACCATTTACAAAAATTGGTCTTTTTCTTTTATTTAAAAGATTTCTAAATTTCATTTGTTTTTGTAAACTAAAATTAACAGAATAGAGTTCTATTAAACTAGTCTTATCAAATTCTGTATTTAATAATAATTCTAATCTATAAACCATATCGATAAAACCTTTATAACCTAATTTTTTAGATAAATTCATAACAACTGATGTAGATGCAAAGCACTCTTTGGCAACGCCTCTTACTCCAATTTCTAAAGCTTTTTCTATATTATTTACAATATAGTTCAAAGCTAACTCTTCTGATTTTGTCAGATTATATTTTTCTCCAAATTTAAATATATCAATTTCCATTTTTTATCAACCCCTTAATATAATTATATCATTAATAGCTAAATAAATAAGAGATTTTTATACGATTAAGTATAAAAATCTCTTATTATTTAATTACTCAATTATTTTAAGTTTGGCCAGAAATCTTTGTTAGCAACGATTAAATCATCCAGAATAGCTTTAGCAACACTAGCACTTGGAACAGTTTTCGACATAGTTAAAGCTTGCCATAGTTTTTGGTAAGACCCTTCAATCCATGCTTCAACAGTTAGTTTTTCAACAGAAACTTGTTGTTCCATAAGTCCTTTCTGGAATTGTGGTATAGAACCAATTACTAAAGGCTCAGGACCAGAGTTTCCAACTAAACATGGGATTTCAACCATTGCTGTAGAGTCAAAGTTTTGAATAGCTCCATTATTCTCTACGATTAATAACATTTTTTCTTTTGTATTGAAGGCTATTGCTCTAGCTAAATCAACTATATATGATGCATGTTCATCTATGTGCATAGCTGTTCCTTCAGAGGTTTTATTTTTGACAATCTTTTCACATTCTCCAAATACAAATTTCTCTCTACCATCCATAACTTCGTTTGCCCTAGTATATTCTTTATCTGAATGCTCTACAACATAGTCAGGGAATAGGTAATATTTTAAATATGTGTTAGGTAGAGTTGTTGGGTCGATTGCATATACATCTTTAGCTTTAGCGAAAGTATCATTCCAGCTAGCGTCATTATGTTGAGAATCTCCTTTATCCTCTAAGTATCCATGTTTAGCAACATGCTCTCTTAATTTTGGCATTAAGTCGTTTCCAGCATGGTCTTTTATAGATTTCCACCATCCAAAGTGATTCAATCCATAGTACATAATATCTAAATCTTTTCTAGATTCTAATCCTAAAATTTCAGCCATTCTAACTTCAATTCCAATAGGCATATCACATATATTTAAAACTTTTGAGTTTGGCTTTAATCTTCTAGTAGCTTCAGCGACAATAGCAGCTGGATTAGAGTAGTTTAACATCCAAGCATTAGGAGAGTATTTTTCCATATAATCAATTAATTCCATAACTCCACCAATAGATCTCATACCATATGCAATTCCACCTGGACCACAAGTTTCTTGTCCAACAACACCATGTTTTAAAGGTATTTTTTCATCTAACTCTCTCATAGGATATTTTCCAACTCTAATATGAGCCATAACAAAGTCTACATCACTAAATGCTTCTTCGGGTTTTGTACTATAACTAAATTGAATTTCAGGAGCTCTTTCTTTTAATAATATTGCACATGCATCTCCAACTTTAGCTTGTCTTTCAGCATCGTTATCATACATCTTAATCTGTCTAATAGGAAACTTATCTAGATTGTCTAGTAGCATTAAAATTATTCCTGGAGTAAATGTACTTCCTCCACCTGCGATTGAAATTGAAAACTTTTTCATAATAAATCCTCCTATGCGTTAGCTAATTTTTTTTTATTTTCTAAATCTTTATTCATTAAATCTTCAAAACAATCTCTCACTTGTGGAACTGATAGTCCAACAATTATTTGGAAAGATTTTCCTTTTCTAACGATACCGTGAGCTCCAGCAGCTTTGAACATAGCATCTTTTTCTACAAGAGTTTCATCTAAAACACTAACCCTTAATCTAGTAGCACAGTTGTTTACTACTTCAATATTACCAGCTCCGCCTAAAGCTTCTAAGAACGAGTAAGCTTGATCAAAATAAGCATTTTCAACAACCATATTACCATTTTTAGCATCTTTTTTATTTTTAAAATCCTGTTTTGAGTAAAGTTTAACATCGTCATCGTCATCCTCTCTACCAGGAGTTTTTAAACCAAATTTTTGAATACAATATGTGAAAACAAAATAGTATACAGGAATAAAAGCTATTCCAATAGCTAGCTGTGTGAACATAACTCCGCTATGATTTTTGAAAAGTGGAATCCAGTTTATAGCTGCAACTTCAATTACTCCAGAACCCATATTTCCAACAACTCCAAATGCATACATAGTTGCTGCCATAGTTGCTGCTAAAACAGCATGAACTGCAAATAAGAATGGAGCTATAAATAAGAATGTAAATTCAAGTGGTTCAGTTATTCCTACTAAAACAGCTGTAAGTGTAGCAGGTATTAGTAATCCTGCAACGATTTTCTTTTTTTCAATACGAGCAGTTTTGTACATAGCTAAAGCTATACCGATAGTTCCAAACATTTTACTATTTCCGTGTAATGCAAATCCTCCTTCAGGGAAAAGTTCTTTTAATGGTAACGTTGAATTTGCAAATGTTGATAAATTTTGTGCCCATGCAACTTGTATTCCTGAATCTACAACAGCAGGTCCAAATATAAATGGTCCATAGACAAAGTGATGAAGACCAGTTGGAATAAGAATTCTTTCTAGTAGTGTGTATAACCAAACACCAAAACTTCCAGAAGATGTCATTAATAGTTGTAGTGATGAAATTCCAGATTGAACTTTTGGCCATATTAAGCAAGTTAAGTATGCAGCAGGAATTATTGCTAAAAAAGCAATCATACCAACTAAAGCACTACCTTGGAAGATACCTAAAAAATCAGGTAACTTTGTATCGAAAAACTTATTGTGGATGTAGATTGTTAAACCTGATATAGCTATTGCACCAACTATACTCGTATCTAAAGTTTTAATCCCTGCAATAGTAGTCAAGCCACTAATACCACCAATATTTTGAGTGAAGTCTACTCCAAAACTAGGTCCCCAGAATGTTAAAATAGCACTTATAAAGTAGTTGAATGTCAAATAAGTAACAAGTACTGACAAGCAAGCACGAGGATGAGCTTTTTTTGCCAATCCTATAGGAAGTCCAACAGCAAATATTAATGGAAGTTGTCTAAATACAGTCCAACCACCCTCTTCAATAATAAAAACAAGTTTATAGAAAAATCCATTTGGATCAGCAAGTGAACCTACAAAATCTGGATTTTTTAAGATAATAGTTAAAGCTACAGTTAAACCAGCAAATGGAAAAAGTAATACTGGTGCAAAAAGAGCACCACCTAATCTTTGAAAGAATTTTAACATTTGTTACCTCCTTTTTTTTATTAGGATCCCTTATAAAATGAGTATACATCATA
>JBOFUO010000023.1:0-9401 GCA_051652625.1 Cetobacterium sp. | reverse complement strand
ACTATTATTGAGAAGGTAATTTCCATGAAAAATGATGGAAAACCAATTCTAATAAAGTTTAAGATATTTTCTTTGTGTAATCTACTTTTACCAAAAGATAAGTGTCCTTTTTTTAATAAAAAATGTAAAAGTATAACTAGTACAGTTAAAATCTGTCCTAAACCAGTTGCTATAGCAGCACCTTTGATTCCCCATTCAAATATAAATATAAATACATAATCTAAAATTATATTCAATGCAGCACCTGAAACTGTTGCAATCATTGCTAATTTTGGATTGTTATCATTTCTAATAAAGCTACTCAGAGAGATTCCAATAATATTTGGAATACAGAATATAACATAATATTTTAAATAGGTATTTGCTAAATCTAGAATAGATTCACTAGCTCCTAAAAAAGTGATAATTTCTTTTGAAAATAAAAAGAAAGTTCCACTTAAAATAAAACTTAATATAAATAAAAATAATAAAGTTTCTCTGAAAATAGAGATACCTTTTTTAATATTACCATTTCCAAAACTTTCAGAAATTAATGTTCCTCCACCAACAGCAAACATAGATGCTATTCCAAAAAATAGGATAGATATAGGCATGACTAAATTAACAGCTCCAAGAGCCAAACTACCCACTCCTCTTCCTACAAAAATACCATCAATTATAACATATAATGATGAAACAAACATTGCAAATACAGATGGTATTGCATAACTAATAAATTCTTTAAACATTTATCTTCCTCCTTTGATATAGTTCATTGTATACTCTATTGTAAGGATAGAGTCAAAGTAAATTTGGAGGATAAAATGAATTTTTCAATAGGAGAAACAGCAAAATTAACTGGAGTTACAATACAAACACTTCGTCACTATGATAAAGAGGGTCTTTTAAAACCATCTTATGTTCATGAAGAAACAAAATATAGATACTACTCAATTGACCAATTTCAACAAGTTGATTTTATTAAAAAATGTAAAGCTTTAGGATTTTCTTTGGAAAAAATTAGAGCTATTCTATATGATAAAAATAGCTTTGAAAATATTTTAGATTCAATAACTTTTCAAAAATATGTTGTTCAAATAGAAATTGAAAGATTACAAAAAATTAGTGCTGATTTAAATAGGTTAGAAAATAATTTAGAACACGCTTTAATGATGTTGAATAAACCGCCAGAAATTGAAGAGGTAAAGTTTTATATTTTAGGTAGTTATAAAAGTGAGATGAAAAATATAGCAGATATAGAAGAGGGTATTAGAAAGGTTTTAAAGAGTTTAAAAGTTAATTATAGCATAAGTGATACTTTTATAGTGATGAAGGTTAATAAAGAAAATTTATCAGTTTACGAAGAGCTATTAATAGCTTCATATATAATAAAATCTGAAGTAGAATGTTCTCTTAGAGGAGTTTCAGTATATGCAGAAAGTCGAAGTTTTGAAAATCAAGAATCTTTTTCAAAAATAGAAGATTATGCAGCACAAAATAAAATTTTTATTGAAGATAGTTATTTTGAAATATACTATATATCAAAGTTGGATGATACAAATAAAGAGTGTTCATTAATAAATATAATTTCATCTCTAAATAAAAAATAAAAAAAATGACACATTTCTGTAACAAAAGATTGATAATATAACTGTATAAAGAAGAGAGAAAAAATAAAAAATTACAAATAAAGGGAGTGAGTTTTATGAAAAAATTATTATTAGTAGCGGTTTTATGTTTATCAGCAGTATCTTTTGCTAAAGGACACGGAAATATGGGAAATGGTAATGGAAACGGTGGAATGATGAATGGAAATAAATCTATGAACTGCCCAATGATGGGAGAAAAAGGTGGTAAAATGAGAGAAAATATGACACCTGAATTAAGAAAAGAGATGGAAGCAGATATGATTACTATCAGTGAGAAAAACTTGGAAATCAGAAAAATAATGAACACTGACAAGCCAGATATGAAAAGAGTAGAAAAGTTAAACGGTGAGATTTTTTCAATGAAAGCTGCTCATAGAACAAAGATGCAAGAAAATATGTTAAAAACAAAATAATTGGATATTATATAGTGAAAAGACGGGGCTAACTCGTCTTTTTTGTTGTATAATATGGTAATTACTGAAAGAAAGGAAAAGAATATGAAAAGAAAAATATTAATAATAGAAGATGAAGAGAGTTTAGCAAGAATTATAGCTAAAAATTTAGAAAAAGAAAATTTTGAAACAAAAATAGTTACAGATGGTGAGTATGCTTTAGAAGAATTTTATTCATTTAGTCCATCGTTGGTTCTTTTGGATATAAATTTACCAAGAAAAAATGGTTGGGAAATATGTAAAGAAATTCGACAATATTCTAAAGTACCAATAATAATAATGACAGCTCGAGATGCAGAGTTAGATGAAATTCACGGATTGGAATTAGGAGCTGACGACTATATAGTTAAACCTATTAGTAATAAAATAATAATTATAAAAATTAAAAAACTTTTAAAAATGGAAAATGATGAATTTTTCTATTTAGAAAATTTTACTTTTGATTATAATAAATTTAAAGTTTTTATAGATGAAGATGAAATTGTTTTAACAAAGAGAGAAGCTCTATTGTTAGAATACTTTTTTAGAAATAAAAATATAGTATTAAGCAGAGAAACACTTTTAAATGAAGTTTGGGGATTTGAATTTTCTGGAGAAGAAAGAGCTGTAGATACTTTGGTAACTAGGCTCAGAAAAAAACTTAGAACTTCAGGTGATTGCATAAAGTCAATAAGAGGAGTTGGATATGTTTTTGAAAAAAATTAAATTTAATATGTTTTCAAAGATATTCTGTTTTTCGATTTTTATTGTATTTGTAACACTTTTGATAAATTATACTTTTAATGCTTTTTTTCTAGAAAAGTTTTATATTTATAGAAAAAAAGAGGTTATGTTAAATGTGATAAAAACAGCTCAGAGAAACTATAAAAACTACTCAGAAGAAGATTTTGAGAACTATATTTATGATATAAAAGAATTCAATGGTATTGACATTGAAGTAAAATCAATTAAGAAAAATAGTTCAATGGGTCATATGATGAGAAAGAATATGAATTTTAAAAATCCAGAATATAATAAATTTATAACTCAAAAACTTATAGGAAATGATGCTAAAACTCTTTATTATGCTAAAAAATTAAAAGATGAAAAAGTTTTAATTGTAAGAACATCACTTTCAGTAATAGAGTCCCATAGTCACGAAAGCAATTTTTTCAACTTAATCACCGCCTTAATAGCTTCAATAGTATCTATGTTTGCAGGTATTATATTTTCAAAACGAATAACAAAAGATATTAGCTATTTAAAAGAAAAAGCACATAAAATAGCAAAGTTGGAATTTCCAGAAAATATAAGCATAAATAGAAACGATGAAATTGGTGATTTAAGTAGAGATTTAGAGAAGATGTCAAATGATTTATCATCTTCAATAGGTAACTTAAAATCATTTGTTTCAAATGCCTCACATGAATTAAGAACTCCAATTGCAGTTATCAGCACTCATGCTACAGCTCTTTTAGAGTTGGATGATTTAAATTCAGAAGATAAAAAAAAATATCATGAAATAATTTTAAAAGTTAGCAATGAAATGAAAGATTTAACAGAAAATCTATTAACACTTTCAAAATTAGATAGCACTGTTTTCAAAGTACAATCTAAAGAGTTAAGTCTTCATGAAATATTAGAATCAGCTTTAGAAAAATATGATATAATTGAACTTGAAAAAGATATATCTGTGAATATAAATATATCTAATGATAAAATATTTGGAGATTCTAGAATTTTAAAGCTGGTTTTAAATAATTTAATTCAAAATGCTTTAAAGTATTCTGAAATTGGTGGAATGGTAGAAATATTTGAAAAAGACGAGTATCTTTTTATAACGAATAGTTTTAAAGGAGATATAGACTCAGATTTGAATAGATTAATTCAGCCATTTAGTAGAGGAAAAAATGCTGAAGATTTTAAACTAGAGGGCACTGGATTAGGATTGTCTATAGTTCACAAAGCTTTAAAACTAGCTAAAATAGATTATGAATTAGGTTTAGAAGAAAATATATTTTTGGTAAAATTAAACGTATTTAAAAGAATGTAGTAAAAGGAGCTGATTTTTATGTTTAGAGTAGATTCAGAAAAATGTATTGGGTGTGGACTTTGTATAAAAGATTGTTTTGTAAAAGATATAGAGTTATTTGATGGTAAAGCTGTTATAAAAAATAAAAGTTGTTTTAAGTGTGGCCACTGTATTGCGATTTGTCCAACAAATGCTGTTTCGACTGATGAATATAGTATGACTGACGTTTTAGAGTATAATGAAAAAGAGTTTAAAATAGATTCAGACAATCTACTTAATTTTATAAGATTTGAAAGAACTATTAGACAATTTAAAGATTGTGATGTTGAAAATGAAAAGTTATTAAAAATAATAGAAGCTGGTAGATTTACTCAAACTGGTAGTAATTCACAAAATGTAAACTATGTTGTTGTAAAAGAGAATATTGAAAAGGTTAGAAAAATAACTTTAGAAATATTGGAGAAAATGGGTAGATATCTTTTAGAAAATTCAGATAATGCTCTTTATAAAAGATATGCTCAGATGTGGATAAATATGCATAAAGATTTTATTCAAAATCCAGATGGAGAAGATAGACTTTTCTTTAAAGCCCCAGCTTTAATAATGGTAACATCTGAACATCCTATAAATGGTGGTTTAGCTGCTGCAAATATGAAGATGATGGTAGATGCTCTAGGTTTAGGAACTGTATTTAGTGGATTTTTAGTAAGAGCTTCACAAGAGAATCCAGAATTAAAAGAGTTTTTAGGAATAAATCCAGCTGAACAGATTGTTGCTTGCATGGTTATAGGATATCCGAATATAAAATATAGAAGAACAGCTCCAAGAAAAAAACCTAATATAATTTGGAAATAGTTTAATAAAAAAAGAGATTGAGTAACATTTGTACTCAATCTCTTTTTATCTTTTTTTTACAAAAACTTTTTTAAAAAATGGACCAAAAAGCCACATACTCATATACACTAAAAAATTTAAAAAAAAGAAAGTACCAATTTCTTTCCACGGCATTCTTATCACTCCAATTATTAAGTAGTTTATTAACTTTTTTCTATATTATATATTAGTATAGTCATGAAGTAAATAAGAAAAAATTGACTTTAACCTTGGGGGATGGTGTATAATTTTTTTAGAAATGAATATTTAGGAGGTTAATCGTGAAAAAAGACTTGTATTTGATAGGTGAAATTTCAAAGATAACTGGACTTTCTAACAAAACATTAAGATATTATGATGAAAATAATATTCTAAAACCAGATTATGTTGACCCTAATAATGGATATAGATACTATAGTGAATATCAAATTTTGAAATTACAAAATATAATCACTTTAAAAAATAATGGTTTTTCTTTAGAAGAGATTAAAAATAAGTTTGATGAAAATAAATTAAGAGGTATGAGTAGTTTTTTTCATGTTTACAAGCAGAAAATACAAGATATAGATTCAGAGATAGAAAATCTAAAAGCAGGTAAAAAAAGACTTGAAAATCTTTTGGATGAATTTTCATATTTAGAGGTAGATAAAATTGTATTGAAATGTTTACCTGAAAAATTTATTTATAATTTAGATACTATTATAAACAAAAATTTGAACAACTCTATTTTTGATATTTATAAAATTATTGAAGCTTCTGTTGAATGTGGAAGTGCTCATTTAGCAAAAAAATTTGAATTCATTAATTCTAATAAATATACTACAAACAAAACGAGTGAGTTTTTAGTTTTTAAAAATGAAAACTTTTTAAAAAATGTTGAGAAAATTGAAAAAAATGAATATATAACAATAAAATATAGATATGGAAATCGAGAGAGTACATTAAAGAAAATTTTAGACTACATATCTTTAAATAAAATTAGCATAGAACCTTTTATTTACGAAGTTGAGATTATAAATTCATTTTTATCTGAAAATAAAAACGAATATATAACAGAGATTCAAATTCCAATAAAGAAAATGCTATTTACGGAGGAAATAAAAATGAAAAACGGAAAATTTACAGGACTTGGAAAAGGGTATGGAGGAGATATTAAGATTGAAATTGAGATTAATGATAACTTTATAAAAAATATAGAGATTCTTTCTCACAATGAAACTAAAATAATTTCAGACCCAGCTTTTGCTCATATACCAAAATTAGTATTATCAGCGAATAGTATTTTAGTTCCAAATGTTTCAGGGTGTTCTATGAGTTCAAGAGGAATTAGAGAAGCTATAAAAAATGCTCTGATTGAGGCTGGAGAAAGCTTAGATAAACTAGAAATTCAAATGCTTGAAGCTGAAAATTTAGTTAAAATAGGAGATGGAACAAGTAAAAAAATTATCAAAAAAATTGAAAATTTTGATGTTGTTATTGTTGGAGCTGGAGGAGCTGGATTATCAGCAGCTATTTCTGCAGCAGATAAAGGAGCCAAGGTTGTTTTATTAGAAAAAATGTCATCAATAGGTGGAAATACCCTTATTTCTATGGGTGGAATAAATATTCCTGGAAATGATGCTCAAATTGAAAAGGATATTAGTGATTCAGTAGAACTTTATAAAAAAGATATTCTTTTAGGTGGAGACAATGAAAATTCAACTGAACTTTTAGATATTTTTGTAAATGAAGCACTGCCAACTTATAAGTGGTTAAAAGATGAAATCAAAGTTTCTTTTAAAAATGAACTTATCCATTTTGGAGGTCATACAGTCCCAAGAGCCGCTGTATTTTCTGGTAAATATGCAATTGAATTAATTGCAAAGCTTAGAGCTAGAGCAATCTCTTTAGGAGTAGATATTAGAACTGGAGTACGTTCTAAAGAGTTAATTACCGATAGTGATTCAAGAGTAATTGGAGTTTTAGCAGCTATTGAGGATAAAACTGTTAAATTTATGGGTAAAAATGGAGTTATTTTAACTACAGGTGGTTTTAGTGGAAATATTGAATTAAGAAAAAAATATAATCCAAGTTTAGATGAAAGATACAAAACTACAAATATCAGTGGTATTACTGGTGATGGACATTTAATGTGTGAAAAAGTTGGAGCTGGTTTTGTTCAAATGGAATATATTCAAACTTTCCCAATTTCAAATCCTGAAACTGGTGAATTATCTCATGTTGGAGGTAGTAGATTTGATGGAGCAATACTAGTTAATAAATCTGGAGATAGATTTGTAGAAGAACTTGAAAGAAGAGATACTGTATCAGAAGCTATACTTGAACAAGAAAATGGAGTTGCTTATTTAGTTTGGGGAAGAGAAATTGAATCAGTAACTAACTATACAACTAAAAATAAAGAGGAAGTTGAAAGATTAAAAAATTCTAATTTAATAGCGATATCGGATAGTTTAGAAGATGCAGGGAATCTTATGAATCTTGATGAAGAAAATCTTTTAAAAACAATTGAAAAATATAATGGCTTTGTTCAAAATAAAAAAGATTTAGATTTTAATAGAAGAGGAAACTTACTACCTATAATTGAAGGACCATTCTATATTCAAAAAGTTGCTCCTGCAGTTCACCATACAATGGGTGGAGTTCATATTAATAAACAAAATCAAGTTCTTGATAAAGCAGGAGTTGTTATTGAAGGACTATTTGCAGCTGGAGAGATTGTTGGAGGTCTTCATGGAACAAATAGATTAGGTGGAAATGCTATAACTGAAATAATTGTTTTTGGAAAAAGAGCTGGAGAAAATATATTAAAATAATTAAAAAAAATTAAACAAAAAAGGAGAGAACCTCTGCGGGGGAACAGAGGTTCTTTTTGGGGGATTAAAAAATATTTTACTAACACTTTATTATAATATTTAGACTATAACTTTAAAAAAAAAGTTTTAACTTCTAAAATATTTTTAAAATATATTTATAAAAATTTAAAAATATGATATAAACGTATATATGATTAAATAATCATCTGAGGAGGAAAATGAAAACTTTAGAAATATTAAAATCATTGTCAGATTGTAATAGATTAAGAATTCTTAATCTATTAAAAGAAGTTAACAAAGCTTGTAATTGTGACTTAGAAGAAGTTTTAGGATTGAATCAATCAAACGCTTCTAGACATATTACAAAATTAAAAAAGGATAAAATTATAAATTGTGAAAAAGTAGGGAAATGGTCATATTACTCTTTAAATTTTGAAACAATAGAAAAATATCCTTTTGTTTTAAATGTTTTAAACTCTTTAAATGAAGATATTTTTCTTCAAGATAAAAAAAATCTTATTAAATTTTTAGAAATTAAAAATCATTGTACAAATTTATAGAATGAAAAAACTAAATTAGAAATTCTTAATATACTTATTTACAAAATAAAATGTTCGTGCTAGTATATAAAAAACACATGAGTAGTTAATCATATGTCGTTTAAAATATTAAGGAGGAAACATGGGATTTTTTGAAAAGTATCTATCTGTATGGGTAGGAATATGTATAGTTTTAGGTGTTGCAATTGGAATATTTTTACCTGTTGTACCAGAAACATTGGCTCTTTTTGAATATTCAAGAGTGTCAATACCAGTAGCAATATTAATTTGGTTAATGATATATCCAATGATGTTAAAAATTGATTTTACATCTATAGTTCATGCTACAAAGAATGTAAAGGGTTTAACTGTTACTACAGTTACAAATTGGTTAGTTAAGCCATTTACAATGTATCTAATATCGGTTTTATTCTTTAAAGTAATTTTTAAAAATTTAATACCTTTAAATTTAGCTGACGAGTACGTAGCAGGAGCAGTACTACTAGGAGCAGCACCATGTACAGCAATGGTTTTTGTTTGGAGTCAACTTACAAAAGGAAATCCAGCTTATACATTAGTTCAAGTTGCAGTAAATGATTTGATACTATTGGTAGGATTTGTACCTATCGTAGGGTTTTTATTAGGAATTGGAAACATTTTTGTTCCATATGATACTTTGATACTTTCAGTATTATTATTTGTAGTTATTCCACTTGTTTTCGGAGTAATATCAAGACAATTTGTAATAAAAAATAAAGGCTTAGATTACTTTAAAAATGTTTTTATAAAAAAGTTTGATAAAATAACGATAGCTGGTTTATTATTAACATTAACAATAATTTTCTCTTTCCAAGGTAGAAAAATAATAGATAATCCTCTTGATATTCTATTGATTTCAATACCATTAACAATCCAAACGTTTTTAATTTTCTTTTTTTCTTATGGATGGGCAAAAGTGTGGAAATTACCTCATGAAGTAGCTTCACCAGCAGCTATGATAGGAGCAAGTAACTTTTTTGAACTTGCAGTAGCAGTATCTATATCATTGTTTGGTTTAAATTCTGGAGCAACTTTGGCAACAGTAG
>JBOFUO010000022.1:0-19410 GCA_051652625.1 Cetobacterium sp. | reverse complement strand
AGATAGAGGGAAAACACCAGATAAATTTATTATAGTCATAAGTGCTAATCCAAAATCAGCGAGATTCCACATAAAGATATTTTGTTGAATACCACCTATAAAAATCATACCTAAAGCAAAAATCTTAAAACCTATTTGTCCAATTTCTTTTTCAGTTAAAAATTTAATGTTAACTTTTCCGTAGAAACAAATTCCCAAAAGAGTTGAAAAGCAGAATAAAAATAAAATAACTGCAACAAATATTTCTCCAAAAGTAGAACCAAGATGGTAGTTGAAAGATTTTTGTAATAGCTCCATACCATTTAATCCTTCTAAAATAGAGCTTTTAGTTAAAAGTATAACAAGAGCTGTTGCAGTACATATAACGAATGTATCAACAAAAACCCCGAGACTTTGAATAAGACCTTGTTGAACAGGATGAGAAACATCAGCACTAGCTGCAGCACAAGGAGCACTTCCAGTACCAGCTTCGTTAGAAAACAATCCTCTTTTAACACCTTGCATTATAACTGTTCCAATAGCTCCCCCAACACCTTGACGAATACCAAATGCTTCAGAAAAGATTTGAGAAAAAACATTTGGTAAAAGAGTGAAGTTTTTAAGAATAATGAAAAATACAATACCAAGATATAAAACGGCCATTACAGGCACAATTTTATCTAAAACTTTAGCAGTTTTATCTGTTTTACCAAAAATAACCAATCCTGCTAAGAGTGTTAATAACACTGATATAGTTATTGGACTAATATTGAAAGCAACATTAAAAGATTCTGTAACAGAGTTTGAAACAACTTGTAACACACCAGCCCAACAAATAATACCCGTTATAACAAAAGCAACTCCCCAAGATTTTTTACCTAATCCATTTTTTAAAAAGAAACAAGGTCCACCAAAAAATTGACCGTGTTTATCTTTTTCTCTAAAAATTAAAGCTAAGGTAGTTTCTACAAAAGCTGTTGCAGCACCAAGAAAAGCAACAATCCACATCCAAAAGATTGCTCCAGCTCCACCGATTGAGATAGCACTTACTACTCCTGCTAAATTTCCAGCTCCAACTCTAGTTGCAGTACTAATACAGAAAGCTTGGAATGGAGATAAATTTTCATTATTACCTTTAGATTTTGTTGTTAAAAGTTCAACCATATGTTTTAAGAAACGTAGTTGAACAAAATTAGTTTTAAATGTAAAAAACATTCCTGAAAAAATAAGTAAAACAACTAATATATTTTTCCCCCAAAGAATTGAATTGAAAAAATTAATAATATTTTCTAAAAAAATCATAAACATCCTCCTTAAATTTTACAATAAAAAAAGCCTGTGGAAAGTCCACAGGCTGTAAATTAACAGTTCTATGCAGCAAATCCATTTTATCACTATAAAAGTAACACAAAGTGGATTCGTATTTGTCTGAAACAAAATACCAATCCTAGGTTCTGTAATAGTAATAATATGAATTTTTATTAAAAACTACATTTTGTTTCACAACTTTTCTCCTTTTAATTAATTTCAAATATTATAGCATAAATAAAAATAAATAGAAATAAAAAATAAATAAGATTCTATTTTTAAGCCTAAAAGTGGGAAAAAATGTATTGGATATAATAGGTATAAAATGGTATAATAAATAATAATTTATAAAATTGATAAAGAATTGCAAAGGGGAAAAAATGTTAATAAAAGCAGGACTTTTAATTATAATTGGATCTATGATTGGATGGATTACAAATTATATTGCAATAAAAATGTTGTTTAGACCATACAAAGAAATAAATATAGGTTTTTTTAAAATTCAAGGATTGATTCCCAAAAGAAGACGTGAAATTGGACTAAGTTTAGCAGACACAATTCAAAATGAATTAATTTCAATAAGTGATATAACAAAAAAATTAGAAAATGCAAATATAGAAGCACAAATGGAAGTAGTTATTGAAGACATTCTAGAAAAAAAACTTTCTTCAGAAATAACTAGTAAATTTCCAATGTTAGCGATGTTTTTAAATGAAGCTACACTAAAAAAAATAAAAGAAGTTATAAAAAATTCTATAATGGAAAATAAAGATCAAATAGTAAAGATGTTATTTGAAGCTTTAGAGAAAAATGTTGATTTTAAAGAGATAATTGTTGAGAAAGTAGATGCATTTTCTTTAGAAGAATTAGAAAGAATAACAGTTTCTTTGGCTAAAAAAGAATTAAAACACATAGAAATTGTTGGTGCAATTTTAGGAGGACTTATTGGAGTAGCACAGTTTGCAATAACGGTGTTTATTTAAGGAGAAAAAATGAATAGAATAGTTTCTAATGAAGAGTTGGAATATGAAGGTGAGATTCAAAAAAATTTAAGACCAAAACGTTTAAATGAATATATAGGTCAAGAATCTTTAAAAGAAAAAATGGAGATTTTTATGGAAGCTGCAAAGAGAAGAGGTAGTTGCATAGATCATGTACTTTTATATGGTCCACCAGGACTGGGTAAAACTACTTTAGCGGGTGTAATTGCAACAGAAATGGGAGTTAATCTTAAGATAACTTCTGGACCAATACTTGATAAAGCTGGAGATCTTGCAGCTATTTTAACTTCTTTAGAAGAAAACGATATTTTGTTTATAGATGAAATACATAGATTAAATACATCAGTTGAAGAGATATTATATCCAGCAATGGAAGATGGAGAGCTTGATATAATTATAGGAAAAGGTCCATCAGCAAGATCAATAAGAATAGAATTACCACCATTTACATTGATAGGAGCAACAACAAGAGCTGGACTTTTAAGTTCTCCACTTAGAGATAGATTTGGAGTAGTTCATAGAATGGATTACTACAAAGATGATGAGTTGGAAGGAATAGTAAGGCGTGGAGGAAATATCTTAGGAATCAGAGTTGAAGAAGATGGAGCTAAAGAGATAGCATTAAGAAGTAGAGGAACTCCAAGAATAGCAAATAGACTTTTAAAAAGAGTGAGAGATTATTGTGAAATAAAAGGAAATGGAGTTGTTGATTTTAATAGTACAGTAAAGGCTTTAAACATATTGGGTGTAGATAAGCAGGGATTAGATGAGCTAGATAGAGATATATTAAAATCTATAATAGATAATTATTCAGGTGGACCTGTTGGAGTAGAAACTTTGGCTTTGATGCTAGGAGAAGACAGAAGAACGATAGAAGAAGTTTATGAACCTTATTTAGTTAAAATTGGTTACATTAAAAGAACTAGTCGTGGTAGAATGGTTACAGAAAAAGCTTATAATCATTTTGAAACAAAGGAGTAAATAGGATGAAGATAAGTACAAAAGTTAGATATGGTGTAAAAGCATTAGTTTATATAGCGGAAGCTTCTGAAAAAGGAAAGCTAGCTAGAATAAAAGAGATTTCTGAGTCTGAAAATATATCGGTGCAATACCTCGAGCAAATTTTATTCAAATTGAAAAATGAAAATATAATCCAAGGAAAAAGAGGACCAAATGGTGGCTATAAAATCTCAGTAGATCCAAATAATATAACATTACATAAGCTTTATAAAATATTAGAAGAAGAAGTGAGAGTTATAGATTGTAACGAGAATAACAAAAGTAAAAATTGTTCAAACAAGTTAGATGAATGTTCAACAACTTGTATTTGGAGTAAACTAGATATAGCTATGACTAAAATATTAGAGGATACAACTTTAGCAGAGCTAATAAAAAATAAGGATATGATATAGGAGTTTGTAATGATAAGTGTTATAATATCTAAAGAAAATATAGAGAATGAAATAATAGAGATTATAGATAAAAATGACATTAATCATCTAAAAAATGCTTTTAGAATAAAAGTTGGTGAAATTATAAGAGCTGTAGATGGTGAATATGAGTATATTTGTGAAGTTTTATCTATAGAAAAAAAATTAATAGAAGCAAAAATATTGGAAAAAATTGAAGATAGGTTTTCAACAAAAGTTCAAATTGATGCAGCTATAGGTATTTTAAAAAATGATAAAATGGATTTGACAATTCAAAAATTAACTGAAATTGGAGTAACAAGAATAATCCCTCTATTAACAAAGAGAGGTATAGCTAAAATTACAGAAAAAAAAGATAAATGGGATTTAATTGTAAAAGAAGCAACAAAGCAGTGTCAAGCTGTTAAATTAGTGGAAATAGAAGAGCCTAAAAAATTACAAGAACTAGATTTTAGCAGTTATGATTTGGGAATAGTTCCTTACGAATGTGAGGACGAAAACTCTTTAAGAAATACTTTAAATAGATTAGAAGTTAAACCAAAAAGAGTTTTGTATATAATTGGTCCAGAAGGTGGATTTGAAGCAGAAGAAATTGAGTTCTTAAAAGAAAAAGGAGTAACTCCTGTATCTTTAGGAAAAAGAATACTAAGAGCTGAAACTGCTTCAATTATAGTAGGAGGAATATTAGTTAATGAGTACTAAAAATAAAAAGGTTGCATTTTATACTTTAGGATGCAAAGTTAATCAGTATGAAAGTGAAAGTTTAAAAAATCAATTGGTAAATATTGGATATGAAGAAGAGCAGTTTGAAAATAAAGCAGATATATATATAGTTAATTCTTGTACTGTAACAAGTGTAGCGGATAAAAAAACTAGAAATGTATTAAGAAGAGCAAAAAAAATGAATCCAAAATCTATTGTTATTGTAACGGGTTGTTATGCTCAAACTAATTCAAAAGAGTTATTAGAAATAGAAGAGATTGACTTTGTTGTTGGAAACAGCAATAAGAGTGGTCTTGTTAATTTTATTCAAGATATTGAAAGTAAAAAATCTAAGATTTTAACAGAAAATATATTTGAAGAAAGAGCATACGAGGAATATGAGTTTGCAACATTGAGAGAGATGTCTAGAGCTTATATAAAAATTCAAGATGGATGTAATAATTTTTGTTCATATTGCAAAATACCTTTTGGAAGAGGAAAAAGCAGATCTCGTTCTTTAGAGAGCATATCTAAAGAAGTTGAGATTTTAACTGAAGAAGGGTTTAAAGAGTTTATAATAATAGGAATTAATTTAGGTGCATATGGTGAAGATTTAAATTCAGATGTAAATTTAGAAAAATTATTAGAAACAGTTGTAAAACAAAATGGAGTTGAAAGAGTTAGAATAGGTTCAATGTATCCAGATAAAATATCAGATGAGTTTATTGAGATTATGAAAAATAATAAAAAACTAATGCCACATCTTCACATATCTTTACAATCTTGTGATGATACAGTTTTAGAAAGAATGAGAAGAAATTACGGATCAGAGCTTATCCAAGATAGATTGTTAAAACTTAGAAGCTCTATTCAAAATATGGAATACACAGCAGATGTAATTGTTGGATTCCCTGGAGAAACAGATGAAATGTTTGAAAATACATACAATGTAATAAAAAGTATAGGTTTCTCAGATTTACATGTTTTCCAGTATTCTGATAGAGAAAAAACTTTAGCAAATACATTTACAGATAAAATTGATGTAACTGTAAAGAAAAAAAGAGCTGAAAAACTAGAAGAATTAAGAAAAGAAATGGCAATAGAGAGACGTAAACAATATCTAGGTAAAAAGTTAGAAGTTTTAGTTGAAGAGATTAAAGAAGATGGATGTTCTTATGGTTATAGTCAAAACTATTTAAGAATAAAAACGTTGGGTGCAACATCTGGTGTGAATGAATTAGTAAAAGTAGATATTTCAAATTTAGAAAAGGAGTTACTAATTGCAAATGAAGAGGGAAAAGGGACTAAATAGAGGTAGTAAAAATTTAGGTGGGCTTATATTGGCTCTTTTGGTAATAGGTATATTGGGAGTTTTCTTAGGTTACAATCTGAATAGAGATAGTAAACATTTAGAAGATTGGGATAGATATGCAGTTATTGGAAAAAATAATATTATTGTTGTTTATGAAGATAAATTAGCAGTGAAAATCCCCTTTGATGTTCAAGTTGATAAAGAAACAACTATAAAAAATTTAGTAGATTCTAAAAATTATAAAATGGTTATGGAATCTATAAATAATTTTTTACCTGAAAAAGTTGAAAACTATAGAGTTGTTAAATATAGTGAGGTATCTTTAAATGTAAAAAATGCAAGAAATATTCCTGAGATGGTAATAGATGACAAAAAATATATTCTTACATCTGGAACACAAGCTTTATTTGCAGATTTATATGGTGGAAGTTTAAAGAGTTCTGCTAATTTAGTTGTTGATATACTTAATGCAAATGGTGTTGGAGGATATGCTAGAAAAACAGGTGAAAATCTAAAAAATAAATTATCATTAACATATACAGCTGCTAATTATGAGAAAAATACAGAGTATAGTTTAATTAGCATCAATGAAATAAGTAAAGAGAATATAGAAAATGTATTAATCAATGTTAATGAAAAATATTTCAAAGTAAAAGAAGATACAGGAATGCCAACTTTAGCAAGTGTGGTTTTAGTTCTTGGAAAAGAAAAAGAAATTAACTTTAAAGTTGAAGTTAAAGGAACATCATCTGCAGCTAAATCAGCATACAAGGATTTAGAAACTTCGGGATATAAGAACTTATCTTTAAAAGAAGAATCTAAAAACATAGATAAATCTGTTATAGAGTATAATAAGGATGACTATTATACAGCTTTAAAAATTGCTAAAAAATTAAATGTTATTAATATGTTAGAAAATAATTCTTTAAATAATAAAATTAATGTACTTATAGATTAAAAAACTGGAAGGAGTGAAAATGCTAGATTTTATCTCAATTTTATTTATTTTTATACTGGATAATATTCCTCAAACAACATCGAAAGGGTTTTTAATAATGCCTTATTTGGCGTATTTATCTTATAGAAGAGATAAAAAAATAGCGTTTTTATTCCCAATATTATCAATTATATTAGCTCTTCATTCAGGAGAACCAGCGTATTCTTTTTTATTTATAGGTTTAAATATAATTTTTTATTACCTGTATTTTATAAACTTTGATTACAATATCGGAAATGTGTATCTACTATCCATTTTACAAATTGTAGCTTGGAAATTTTATATAAATATTCCGTTTGTTATAGTAAATATAATGATACTTTCAGTATTTTATTTTATAATAAATTTATTGTATATGAGGAGAGCAACTAAGTGAAAAAAGACCTTGGAATAAAGTTGGGAAAAAGTTTTGAATTTAGAGGAGAAATATATAAAGTATTTATATTTATAATTTTTATACTATTAGGAACAAGAATGGCATATTTACAAATTATAAAAAAAGAAAAATATAATTATCTAGCTCAGAAAAATAGAGTTAAATTAAGAAAAATTGATGCTGAAAGAGGAAATATATATGATTTAAATGGTGAACTTATAGTAACAAATACTTTAGGGTATAGATTAGTTTATTTAAATCAAAGAACATTAAACGAAGAACAGTTAAAAGAGATGGTAGAAGTAACAGGATATACAGATGAGTATCTTAAAAGAAGAGTAAAATACGGTGAAATAGTTCCTTATACAAAAGAAAATATATTGATAGAAGATTTAGATTTACAATTGGCACATAAATTAATGGAAAAAATTGGGGATTATCCATATTTAGAAGTTCAAAGTTATTCTAAGAGAAAATATAGACATGATTCTTTAGCTGCACATACAATTGGTTATGTAAAAAAAATTACTGAAAAAGAGTATGAAGTTTTAAAAGAAGAAGGATATTCACCTAGAGATATAGTTGGAAAAACCGGAATTGAAAAAATTTATGATATACATATGAAGGGGAAACCTGGGTATGATTATATAGAAGTAAACGCATTAAATAGAGCTCAAAAAATTGAAAAGAGTAAAGAACCAACTCCAGGATATAATTTACACTTATCGTTGGATATGAGATTACAGGAGTATGTAGAAAGAGTTTTTGAAGAAGAAAAATTATCAGGATCTTTAATAGCTTTAGATGCTCAAACAGGAAAAGTATTAACAATGGTTAGTTACCCAACTTATTCACTGACGACATTTAGTTCTAAGATATCGCAAGAAGAATGGAATCAAATAAGTACTGATCCAAGAAAACCATTAACAAATAAGAGTATTTCAGGAGAATATCCACCAGGGTCTGTATTTAAACCATTTTCAGCTTTTGGATTTTTCAATAATGGGTTAGATCCAAAAACTAAAATATTTGATAATGGAGTTTACAGCATTGGAAAATGGAGTTGGAAAGCTTGGAAAAAAGGTGGACATGGAACAGTTGATTTTGAAAAATCAATAGTTGAATCAGTAAATCCATATTATTATAGATTTGCAGATCAATATGGTCTTGAACCAATAGTTGAAACAGCAGGAAATTTTGGATATGGAAAATTATCTAAGATTGATGTTTTTGGAGAGAGAGCAGGAGTGTTGCCTGATGAAAAGTGGAAAAGGAAAAGATTTAAACAATCTTGGTTTAAAGGAGATACAATTATATTATCTATAGGACAAGGATATTTACTTTCAACTCCAATGCAAGTTGCAGTTTCTTATATGGGTCTTGCAAATAGAGGTAAAGCATATGTTCCTCGTGTTGTAGATTATATGGAAAATGGAAAAGAAAGAATAAATATAGAACCAGAGGTTTTATATGAAGTTAATTATCCAAGCTCATATTATGATGCTTTAAATAAAGCATTAATAAATACAGTAGAAAAAAATAACGGAACAACAAAAGCTTTAAGAACAAAAGGATTAGTTGTAGGAGCAAAAAGTGGATCATCTCAAAATTCGGGATTTGAGAAAACACATGCTTTGGTTGCAGGATATTTTCCAGCAGATAAACAACCTAAAATAGTATTTACAGTTCTATTAGAAGGAGCTGGTGGTGGTGGAAGTATTGCGGGTGGAGTAGCTAAAAAATTTGTAGATGAATATTTGAAATATTACAATGAGGAGATAAAATAAAATGAATTTAGAAAATGTTGTTGAAAAGGAGAAAGAAGTAGAAAAAAAGAAACCAAAGCGTAGAAAATATTACAATAAAGGAAAGCAAGCTGAAAAAGTTTTGTCAACTGAAATTGTAAAAGAAGCATCGGAATTAGAAAAGGTTGAAAAATTAACAGAGGTTGAAGCAACTGAAGAAGTAAAGGTTCAAAAACCTAAAAGAAAACCTACTAAAAAAACTGAATCTGAAGAAGAAGTGAAAAAAACAGTTGTTAAAACTGAAAAAGAAGAAAAGATGTATGTTATTCCATTGGGTGGATTAGATGAAGTTGGTAAAAACATGACTTTAGTTCAGTATAGAGATGAAATTATAATTGTTGATTCTGGAGTAACTTTTCCAGATGATGGTCTTTTAGGAATAGATTTAGTAATACCAGATTTTAGTTATATTGAAAGTAATAAAGATAAAGTAAAAGGTGTATTTATTACTCATGGTCATGAAGACCATATTGGTTCAGTTCCATATTTATATCAAAAAATTGATAAAAACATTCCTGTTCATGGTGGAAAATTAACATTAGCATTAATTAAATCTAAGTTTGAAAGTGGAGAGGTTTCTAAAGTTGCACCTAAAATGAGAGAGGTAGCTGGAAGAGATAAAGTAAAAGTTGGAAAATATTTTGAGGTTGAATTTATTAGAGTTACTCACTCAATAGCTGATGCATATGCTGTAGTTGTAACAACACCAGCTGGAAGAGTTATGTATACAGGAGATTTTAAAATAGATTTAACTCCAGTTGATGGAAAGGGAGTAGATTTCTTAAGATTAGCTCAAATAGGAGAAGAAGGAGTAGATTTACTACTTTCAGACTCAACAAACTCAGAAATAGATGGTTTTACACCTTCAGAAAGAAGTGTTGGAGAAGCTTTCAAAGTTGAATTTGCTAAAGCTAAAGGAAGAATAATCATTGCCGCTTTTGCATCTCATGTACACAGATTACAGCAAGTAGTAAATATAGCAAATGAACATGGAAGAAAGATAGCTATAGATGGAAGAAGTTTAATAAGAATTTTTGATATTGCATCAAAATTAGGTTACTTAAAGTTACCAGAAAACATTATGATTAGTTTATCAGAAGTTGATAAAATGAAAGATAATAAAGTTGTTATTCTTTGTACAGGAACTCAAGGAGAACCAATGGCAGCTTTATCAAGAATCGCTAAAAATATGCATAAGCATACAAAAGTTAAAGAGGGAGATACAGTAATAATATCAGCTACTCCTATTCCTGGAAATGAAAAAGCTGTATCAAACAATATAAATAGTCTTTTAAAATATGATGCAGAAGTTGTATTCAAAAAAATAGCAGGAATACACGTATCTGGACACGGAAGTAAAGAAGAGCAAAGATTAATGCTTAATTTAATAAAGCCAAAACATTTTATGCCAGTACATGGTGAATTCAAAATGTTAAAAGCTCATAAAGAAACAGCAATAGAAACAGGTGTTCAAAGAGCAAATGTTATAATTGCAACAAATGGAAGTAAAGTTGAAGTTACAAAATCAAGTGCAAAAATAAAAGGAAAAGTTAATGCAGGAGCTACATTAGTTGATGGATTAGGTGTTGGAGATATAGGACACATAGTTCTAAAAGATAGACAGCAATTATCTCAAGATGGAGTAGTAATAGTTGTATTTACATTAGATAAAGAAACTGGAAAAGTTTTAAGTGGACCTGATATAGTTACTAGAGGATTTGTTTATTCAAGAGATTCAGATCAAATATTAAACGAAGCAAATAATCAAATTAGAATTAAATTAAAAGAGTTTGAAATTGCTGGAACAAAAGATTGGGCAGTTATAAAAAATAGTGTAAGAGATTTAGCGAGCAAGTTCTTCTATACTAAGATTAAAAGAACTCCGGTAATATTACCTATAATAATGGATGTATAAATAATTTATATAAAATAAAAATCAAAGATTTAAGAGGAGATAAAATGAATTTAACAAGTAAAAAAAGAGCATTTTTAAAAAAGAAGGCTCACAAATTAGACCCAATATTCAGAATAGGAAAAGATGGATTTACTCAATCTTTAACACAAGGTGTTTTAGAAGCTTTAATTCCTAGAGAGTTAATAAAAGTAAAAATTCTTCAAAATTCAGAAGTAGATAAAAATGAAGTAGCTCACCAATTAGCAGAAGCAATTGAAGCAGAATTAGTAGGAGTAATTGGTAGAACAATTATTTTATTTAAAGAGAATAAAGATAAGCCAACTATATCATTAGAATTAAAATCAGTTAAATAAAATATTAAAGAGAGTGGGGAAACTATGCAAAAAGGAATAATTTTAGGTAGTAGAATTCTAGATGTAGTGTTTATAGCTTGGTTTATAGCACAGTTTTATAAAGTTGCGACTACAGTATTTATTGATAAAAAACTAAATATGAAAAGAATTTTTGAAACTGGAGGAATGCCAAGTTCCCACTCTTCAACTATGTCATCATTAAGTACAGCAGTAGCTTTAGCTCATGGAACACAAAGTACAATTTTTGCTATTTCATTTGTTTTAGCAGGAGTAGTTATGTATGATGCAGCAGGAATTAGAAGAGCAGCAGGAAAGCATGCAGGGCTTTTAAATACTTTGTTGGATAGATTTGCAGCAAAAGTTGGCGAGAGATTACATGATGAAAAACTAAAAGAACTTTTAGGACATAGTCCATTAGAAGTTTTAGTGGGGGCTATATTGGGAGTGGTTGTAGCCTTTTTATTTAAAGGTTATATTCAAGCTTAAGGATGGAAAAGATGAAGGTAGATAAAAAATATATAAGTCAATTAAAAGAAGAAAGTAAAGATATTAGGGATATATTAGTAAAAATAACAAGTAAAAATGGAGGGCACTTAGGACCAAATCTAGGTGTAGTAGAATTAACACAATCTATATTAGAGGTGTTTGATTTACCAAAAGATAAGTTATTATTTGATGTAGGACATCAATCTTATGTTTACAAATTATTGACAGGAAGAAAAGAAAGATTTGAAACCCTGAGAACAAGAGATGGAATAGGACCTTTTTCTGATCCAAGAGAAAGTGAATATGATTTTTTCATAGCTGGTCATGCAGGAAGTGCACTTTCAGCAGGAGCAGGAATAGCTAAAGCAAATCCAGATGAAAAAGTAATAGTAATAATAGGTGATGCTTCAATTGCTAATGGACATTCTTTAGAGGCTTTAAATAATATTGGAAACAATATTAAAAATCTAATAGTAATATTAAATGATAATGAAATGTCTATTGGAGAAAACGTAGGTTCATTATCAAATTTTTTTGGCAAATTAATGATAAGCAATGCATATATGAATATCAGAAAAGATGTTAGAAGTGTTATAAGTAAGGGGAAAGTAGGTATACAGGTTAAGAGTGTATTGGAAAGAATTGAACACTCTGTAAAACAGTTTTTTCTTCCTTCAAGTATCTCAGAAATTTTAGGATATCAATTTTTAGGTGTAATTGATGGTCATAATATTGAGGATTTAATAAAGAATTTAACAATAGCTAAAGAGATGGAAGGCCCTGTTTTTATACATGTAAAAACAGAAAAAGGAAAAGGATATCAATTAGCAGAAGAGAATAAAGAAAAATTTCATGGAATATCTCCATTTAATCCTGAAACAGGAGAAGTAGAATCAAGTGGAAGAACATATTCTAATATTTTTGGAGCAAAATTAGTAGAGTTAGCTGAAGTTGATAAAAGTATATATGCTATATCAGCTGCAATGGTAAAAGGAACTGGTTTGGGAGAGTTTCAAGATAAATATAATGATAGATGTATAGATGTTGGTATAGCAGAAGGCCATGCTGTTACATTTTCAGCAGGATTAGCAATATCTGGTAAAAAGCCTTATGTTGCAATATATTCAACATTTTTTCAAAGAGCTCAAGATCAATTAATTCATGATGTTGGATTACAAAATTTACCAGTTAAATTTATAGTTGATCGTGCAGGAATTGTTGGTGAAGATGGAAAAACTCATCAAGGGATACACGATATAAATCAATTTTTAACTATGCCAAACTATAGAGTGTTAGCTCCAACAACAGGAGAAGAGTTATCTCAAATTATAGAATTTTCTAAAGATTTTGAAGATGGTCCATTAGCAATAAGATTCCCTAGAGGAAATGCTTTTGAATTAAGAGAAAATATAAAATCAAAATTTGAAATAGGAAAATGGCAAGAAATAAAAAAAGGTGAAAAAAATCTTTATTTAGCAACAGGAGCAATGTTGAAAGAGATTATGAGCATAGAAAATAAACTTTTAGAAAAAGGTTTAGGTGGAACTATTGTAAGTTGCTCATCAATAAGGCCTTTAGATGAAAAGTTTATAGTAAATGAATTTTCTAAATATGAAAATATATTTACTTTTGAAGATGGTTATAAAAAAGGTGGATTTGGAAACGAAATATTGAGTTTCTTAAATGAGAAAAAAATAATGATTAACATAAATATAATAGCATTGAATAGTGTGGCAATACCTCATGGTACAAGAAATATACTGTTAGAGGAGTATGGACTAAGAGGCAAAAAACTAATAGAGAGAATTGAGGATAGCATTAATGGCGAAAAATAGTAATGCACTAAAGTTTATAAAACTTTTGTTAAACCACGAGATGGTTTTGGATTTAGATCATCATGATGATCAAGGAGTTAAAGTAACAACTCATACATATGATGTTTTAAAAATATCTTTTGAAGAGATAAAAAGAGATTTTAGAGATTTAAGAGAAGCTAGAGAAAAGATAGAATTTTTTTCAATAGTTGTAGGAGTAATAATACATGATTTGAGCAAGGGAAGCATTAGAAAAGCTGATGAAAAACTTTCGCATTCTCAAATGATGATAAAAAAACCTGAATATATTGTAAAAGAAGCAGAAAAAGTTTTACTTGAAATTGAAGAGACTTTGAGTTTGAAAATTTCAGATAAAATAAAAAAGAATATAACACATATAGTTATATCACATCATGGTAAGTGGGGTAAAATTCAACCGAATACAAAAGAAGCCCACATAGTTCACAGAGCAGATATGTATTCAGCTAAATATCATAGAATAAATCCTATTGGTGCAGATAAAATTTTAAAACTTATGACTGAAGGTATGAATATAGATGACGTAGCTAAAAAATTTAACTGTACAACAGGGGTTATAAAAGATCGTCTAAAAAGAGCTAAACATGAATTAAGATTAAAAAACACAAAGCAACTTTTAGGATATTATAAAAGTAAGAAAAAAATTCCTATTGGAGATGATTTCTTTACAAAAAGAGTCAGAGAAACTGAGAAACTAATAAGATCAGTTGATAGATTAGGATTCGAAAATCTTATTTTAGAAAATCCATTACTAAATTATTTAGAAGATGATAAGATTTTTGAAAAGGAAGTGTAGAAATGAAAGAAAGAATAGATGTTCTACTAGTTGAAAGAGGATTTTATGAAACTAGAGAAAAAGCTAAAAGAGCAATAATGGCAGGGCTAGTTATAGTAAATGATAAAAAAATAGATAAACCTGGAACATCTATAAAAATAGATGAAGAACCAATAATAAGAGTGAAAGGCGATGCATGTAAATATGTTAGTCGTGGTGGAATGAAATTAGAAAAAGCAATTAATGTTTTTCAAATAGATTTTGAAGGTAAAAGAGTTCTTGATGTTGGATCATCAACAGGTGGATTTACAGATTGTTCTTTACAAAATGGAGCATCATTTGTATATGCAGTAGATGTTGGAACAAATCAATTAGATTGGAAGTTGAGAAAAGATAATAGAGTAAAATCTTTAGAAAATACTCATATAAAAGATCTAGAACTTACTGATTTAGATAATGAAAAAGTAGATTGTATAGTAATGGATGTATCTTTTATTTCAATAACAAAAGTAATTGAACACCTAATTAAATTCTTCAAAGAAGATACAAAATTAATGGCACTAATAAAGCCACAATTTGAAGTTGGAAAAGAAAATATTGAAAAAGGTGGAATAGTAAAAGATAGTAAAAAGCACATAATGGCAATAGAGCTCGTTATAGAAGAAGCTAAAAAATCAGGACTTAAATTAAAAGCACTAGATTTTTCACCAATAACAGGTACAAAAGGTAATGTTGAATATATATCTGTATTTGAGATAGGAGAAGAAGAATCTCATATTAACATTGAATCAGTTGTAAAGCTAGGAAAAAATTTAGGAGGAGCCTTATGATTAAACTGTTAAGAAATACTGGAGTAGGACTACTTTTATCTGGATTGATTCTTGTAAATTCATCTCCTGCATATTCTGTAGATAATGGATTTATTAGTAATATAAAAGAATTAAAAGAACTTTCTGACATTATGAATATAATAAAAGAAAATCATGTTGGAGCAGAAAAAGAATCTACAAATACAACATTAATGCAAGGTGCATTAAAAGGAATGATGGATTCGTTAGACGATCCTCATTCTAACTACTTTACAAAAGAAGAACTAGAAAGTTTTAAAGAAGATATTGAAGGAAAGTATGCAGGAGTAGGAATGGTAATTCAGAAAAAAGCAGACGAACCTTTATTAGTAGTTTCACCAATAGAAGATACTCCAGCTTATTTAGCGGGAATCAGAGCAAAAGATAAAATAATAGCTATAGATGGTGAAAGTACTTATAAACTAACAAGTGAACAAAGTGTAAAAAAGTTAAAAGGTGAACCAGGAACTTCAGTAAAGCTTACAGTTTATAGAGAAGAAGCTAAAGAAACAAAAGAAGTAGAATTAAAAAGATCTATTATTCAACTTAAATATGTTAAGAGTAAGATGATTGGAGATAATGTTGGTTATTTAAGATTAACTCAATTTGGAGAGGATGTTTATAAAGATCTTCAAAAAGATTTAGAAGGTTTGATGAAAAAAGGAGCTAAAGGAATAATTTTTGATTTAAGAAGTAATCCAGGAGGTTCTTTAGGGCAAGCTGTAAAAATATCTTCAATGTTTATACCTGAAGGAAGAATAGTTAGTACAAAAGGTAAAAACAGTGAAGAAGAAATAGCTTATAGAGAAGGTAAATATTTTGGAGATTTTCCTCTTATAATCTTAATAAATGAAGGAAGTGCTTCAGCTTCAGAAATTGTTTCAGGAGCAGTAAAAGACTATAAAAGAGGTCTTTTAATAGGAGAAAAAACATTTGGAAAAGGAAGTGTTCAAACTTTACTACCTTTACCAGATGGAGATGGAATAAAAATAACAATAGCAAAATATTACACTCCAAGTGGAGTTTCTATTCATGGAACAGGAATAGAACCAGATATTTTGGTAGAAGAAAAAGATGATTTTCTATTTTTCAATGGTTTTGTTACAAATGTAAATGAAGATGAAACAAAACAAAATAGAAATGAAATCATCAAAGAAGTAAAAGGAAAAGATGAAGCTAATAAAATGATGTCTAAAGAAGATGTTCAATTGGATAAGGCACTAGAAGAGATGGCGAAGCTTTTAAAAAAATAAGATATAAGAAACGAGGTATAAAATGCTTTATATAGTAGCAACACCTATAGGAAATTTAGATGATATAACTTTAAGAGCTATAAAAGTTTTTCAAGAAGTAGATTTTGTTTTTGCAGAAGATACTAGAGTTACAAAAAAGTTATTGAATCATTTAGGAATAGAAAAAGTTGTTAATAGGTATGATGAACATACTAAAATGCATCAAATTTCAAATATGGCAAATATGCTAGAGAATGGAAATAAAATAGCACTAGTAACAGATGCAGGAACTCCATGTATATCAGATCCTGGATTTGAAGTTGTAGATGAAGCCTTAAAAAGAGGTATAAAAGTTATACCAATTCCAGGGGCAAGTGCAATGACAGCAGCAGCATCTGTAGCAGGAATATCAACTAGAAGATTTTGTTTTGAAGGTTTTTTACCTAAGAAAAAAGGAAGACAAACTCTTTTAAAATCTTTAGCAACAGAAGAAAGAGCAATTATAATATTTGAATCTCCACACAGAATAGAAAAAACTTTAAAAGACATAGAGACTTTTATTGGTGTTAGAGAAGTTGTAATAGTAAGAGAAATAACAAAGATATATGAAGAGATTCTGAGAGGAACAACTACAGAGTTAATAGAAAAGTTATCTCAAAACCCTATAAAGGGAGAGATCGTTCTTTTAATAAAGGGTAATGAAAAATAGAGGTGAGAAAAAATGTCAATGACAAAAATTAACTGGTATCCAGGACATATGAAAAAAACTAAAGACATAATAAAGGAAAATATGCCTTTAATAGATATTGTTCTTGAAATTGTGGATGCAAGAATTCCTTTATCAAGTAAAAACCCAGATATAGCTGGTTTTGCGAAGAATAAAAAAAGGGTAATTGTTATAAATAAAGCTGACTTAGTAACAAAAGAAGAGATAAATTTTTGGAAAAAATTCTTTAAAGAAAATAATTTTGCTGATGAAGTTTTAGAGCTATCAGCAGAAACAGGATTTAATATGAAGATGCTATATTCAATTATTGATAAAGTATCTAAAGAGAAAAAAGAAAGAATGTTAAAAAAAGGATTAAGAAAAGTTAATACTAGATTAATGATAGCTGGAATTCCAAATGTAGGTAAATCAAGATTAATTAATAGAATAGTAGGAAAAAGTAGTGCTGGAGTAGGAAATAAGCCAGGATTTACTAGAGGAAAGCAATGGTTTAGAATTAAAGAAGGACTAGAGTTACTAGATACTCCAGGAATACTTTGGCCTAAATTTGAAAATCAAGAAGTAGGTTATAACTTAGCAATAACAGGAGCAATAAGAGATGAAATACTTCCAATAGATGAGGTTGCTTGTCTTTTAATAGAAAAAATGTTGAAAATGGGTAAAAAGAATGTTTTACAAGATAAATACAAGCTTTTAGAAGAGGATTTTGATCAAGTAACAGGAGCAATAATAGAATCAATTGCTATTAGAATGAACATGTTACAAAAGGGTGGAATTCCAAATGTTCAACAAGCAACATATACAGTTTTAAGAGATTATAGAGCTTGTAAACTAGGTAAGTTTGGTTTAGATATGGATATAGCAGAACAGATTAAAAACTTATATAAGTAGGAGAGAAAAGATGAGTCATAAATTGGATTTAGATTTAAATTTAGTTGAAAAAATATTAGTTAATTTTTTAAAAGAAGAAGCTAATAAAGTTGGATTTTCTAAAGTAGTACTAGGATTATCAGGAGGAATAGATTCGGCTTTAGTTGCCTATTTAGCTGCAAAAGCTTTTGGTCCTGAAAATGTTTTAGGAATACTAATGCCTTATAAGACTTCTAGTAAAGAGAGTGTAGAACATGCTAGATTAGTAGTACAAGATTTAGGAATACAATCAAAATTAATAGAGATAACTCCAATGGTTGAACCATATTTTCAAATGAATCCAGATATGGATGGGTTAAGAAAAGGAAATAGAATGGCTAGAGAAAGAATGTGCATTCTATTTGACTATTCAGCAAAAGAAAAAGCTTTAGTTTTAGGAACATCTAACAAAACTGAGATGCTATTAGGATATAGTACTCAATTTGGAGATGCAGCTTCAGCTATCAATGCCATAGGAGATTTATATAAAACTCAAGTTTGGGAACTGTCAAGACATATGGGAATTCCAAAAGAATTAATTGATAAAAAACCAAGTGCTGATCTTTGGGAAGGTCAAACTGACGAAAGTGAATTGGGGTTCTCTTATAAATTAGCTGATGAAATATTAATCTCTTTAATAGACGAAAGAGAAAAGAAAAAAGATATTTTAGATGCAGGTTATTCAGAAGAGATTGTTGATAAAATAATTTGGAAAATTAAAATGTCTCAATATAAAAGAAAACTACCTTTAATAGCAAAAGTATCTAACAGAACTATAGGAAGAGACTTTAGATACCCTAGAGATTGGGGAGTTTAAGAAGGAGGGCTCAAATTTGAGAGGAGAAGAGCAATTAAAAGAAGAGTTACAAGAGTTCCAAAAAGAAAAAGAAAGAATTAGAAATATTGTAGGTCAAATAGGTGGATCAAGTGGTAAACAAAATAAAATCATAAATACATTATTGGTTGTTATAATAGTTGCACTGTTAGTTTTAGGTGGAGTATTCAATAGAATAGCTCCTAGTTTAGCAATTCAAGTGGCTATTTTATTTGGTGTTATAAAACTTATTTGGATGTATTATGAATCACAAAGAGCAAGTCATTTCCAATTTTGGATATTAAATTCTTTGGAATTTAGAATAAATGAGATTTATAAAAAAGCAAAAAAAATTGAAAAAGATATAGATGAATTAAAAAAAGTAGAGGTGCAAAATAAAAATGATAAACAACTTTAAAACTGCAGAAGAATTAATGAGAGCAAGATATAGTGCTTTTGAAACTGGAGATATAGACTTTATAGTAGAAACACATCATCCAGAAACAAAAAGTGATATGGATATTGAAGAAACAAAAAGATGGGCATTAGAATCTGAATGGGTTGGATTAGAAATTATTTCAACAGAAG
>JBOFUO010000021.1:0-15962 GCA_051652625.1 Cetobacterium sp. | reverse complement strand
ATCCTTTTTTTTCATATTTTTCATAGTAAAAGTGACTTTATCAGTTCCACCTTTTGCTATTCTACCTTTTTCAATTGATTCACTACTTTCATTTCCTCTCATAACATCAATGTTGTACCAAACACCTCTTTTAGGAGTATTGTTTTTCACATCTAACGATACTAGAGCACTGCCATCTTTATTGTCACTAACTTCTAAATTTGTTATTTCAAGTTTTGGTTTTAAATTTCCAACATAGCCAATTACTTCAATGTTTACATTTAATCCAATACTTGCTGCTGCTGCAACAGTTTTGCCATCCTCTCTATTTAAGTCGGGTAGTGGTACTGATTTAAAATTTAAAAATGTTGAATATTCGCCTTCTTCTAAATTTTTCGGGGCTTTTACATATACTTTTAATATATTTTTACTTTTAGGTTTTATAGTTATTATTTTAGGACTAAACTCTACCCACTTATCCATATCTCCATTATACCCTCCTGTTCCAGGTAGTGCTGCTACTTTGAATCTTTGAGTTTTTGTACTGTTATTATAAAGAGTAAACTCTTGGTATCCTCCACCTGCATCTATACGTTTTTCAAAGAATGTTGGTGCAATGTGAAACGATAGTGTTGTTGAAAATATAATTAAAAATATCAAAATACAGTTGTAGAACCTTTTCATTCATTTCCTCCTTTGTTTTATAATTCTTTTATTCTCATGTTCTTTTTAGTTTCCTTCTTTCTATTTTTAGAAAATAAAAGCACTCGTAATTTGTACTAAGTACAAATTACGAGTGCAACTGGCTGCCATTTTAAAGGCCCTATAGCTTTGCGCCCTATTTTTTCAAATAGTTTGCCATTTTGTTTTTTTTTTGTTTTTTTATTATGGCCTCTATTGTACTATTTTTACCAATACTTTTCAAGATATTTTATTTTTATTTTTATTTATTTTTTTTGTTTTTTTTCTGGTATAATTATCTTATTATCATTTTTATGGGGAGAGTGTCTTATTTATGTTTTTTAAGTTAATTCTATACTTTTTTATATCTATACAAATATTTTCTATAAATTTAACTTTTGAAGAAAAAAAGTGGATTAAGGAAAATAAAAACTATATTTTTGATATTGATATTTTCAATCCTAACCATGTTTACTTTTTTCAAAATGTTGATGCTGAAATATCTGGTGTATACAAAGATTTTTTTGAAAAAATATCCTTAGAAACTGGTTTAAAATTTAAAATCAATATCCAAAATAGAATATTTATGCAAAATATGCTAATAGATAAAAAAGGAGACATTGCATTTAATGTAAGTAAAACACCTTCTCGAGAAAAGGATTACTTTTACATTCCTACCTTAAATAAATATTCTTTAGGAATATATTCTAAAAAAGAATTAAATATAGATTTTAATAATTTACAAAATTATAATTTAGGATTTATCCCTAGTACTTCTGATGAAATGCTATTGAAAAAATATTATCCAGAACTAATAAATTTTACTTCTCTAAAAACTGATGGAAAATATAATCTCAGCTACTTGGATAAAGGTAATTTAGATGGTATTATTGGTAAAAGTAACAATGACATTTTTAAAGATTATAACTTCAACTCTTTTTCAAATGTTCCATCTTCTAATCTTTGGATGACTGTAAATAAGAATTTACCTATTCTATACTCTATTATTCATAAATTTAAAGAAAATTTTAGTGAAGAGGAAATTCGAAAAAGTTTATTAAAAGAAAGACCAAAATTTTATACAAAATTATTAAAAGATAATCCTGATTTAACTTATTTAAAAGAGAATTATAAATCTTTAAAAGTTTTGATTCCTAAAACAGACAACATGTTGCCTCTTTTTTATAAAAGTCCTTTCAAATATAAAGGATATGTAATTGATAGGCTTAATGAACTCTCTGCACTTATGGAAGTTCCTATAATTTATACTCAAAATCCAGAAGATGAGTATGATATAATAGCTGTAGATTCAAATGTATTTTTAAATAACAAAAAAGAGTTGTATACTCCATACTATAAAATTGAAATAGCTATTTTTTCAAAACATTCTTCAAAATTTATTAATTTAGCTACCCACGAATACAATCAAAGTACTGGTTTTGTTTCTTCTAAAGATATAGACCCAAAATCATTAGAGCACCTATCAAAATTTAAATCTTATAAAGTTTACACAGATATCGATTCTGCAATAGAAGCTTTATTAAACAATGAAATCTATTATCTGTATGGAGATTTTAAAATTGTATCTCTTGCTGTTTTGAATAAACACTTAGAAAATAAAATTAAAATTTCAGGATTTTTCGGTGGAAACCAAACTCTTGGTTTTAGTGTTAAAAATGATTTAAGACTAGCTCGAATTATCAACAAGATTTTTACAACTCATCTTTCAGAAAATACTATTCTACAAAATGAGTTTTCAATATCTAAAACACTATCACCAAACTATAAATATATTTTAATTCTTTTTTCGAGTCTTATATCTATAATAGCCATACTTTTCTACTTTTTAAAAAAAGCTAATCTTGCTTCTCGAAAACAAGAACGTATATCACGTGGATTAGTTCAAAGTTTTGAAACTATGAATGAATTAAATGATGAAGATACTGGCCACCACATTTTAAGAGTAAATCTATATTCTAAATTTTTAGCTGAAAAGTTAAATCTTTCTAAGAAGTTTATAAAAGAGATTGGAGAATATTCATCATTACATGATGTTGGTAAAATAGCTATTCCTGATAGTATCTTAAAAAAAGTAGGCAAATTAACCGAAGAAGAATTCAATATAATGAAAACCCATGTTGTATTAGGACATAAACTAATACAAAAAATGGAGTTAGGAAGTATTGCTGAAAATGTTGTTCTTTATCATCATGAAAAATGGGATGGAACTGGATATTCTTTCAAATTAAAAGGAACAGATATTCCTATTGAAGCTAGAATTGTAGGTTTAGCTGATGTTTATGATGCTTTAAGACAAAAAAGAGTTTATAAAAAAAGTTTTTCACACGAAGAAGCTGTTCAAATAATAATAAGTGAACGTGAAAAGCATTTTGACCCAAATATAGTTGATATATTTCTAGTTTTTCATAAAGAATTTGACAAAATTTTTATAGAAAATTAACACAACACTCAAAAGCGTTTCTTTTTTAAAAAAAGGAACGCTTTTGTTATATTAGTATAAAACAACCGTGTTATAAAATGAAAAATTAGGAGTGTGATTTATGTATATTACTAGTAGGCATTTACAGATATTTAAATTTATAAAAAAAAATAAAGATGCCAAAGTCACTGATATCGTTGAACTATTCAACTTATCACCTCAACATATAAAGTTGTATTTAGAAGATATTTATTCAGAAATATATAAAGAAAACCCTTCAGCTCTTAAAACAAATTTAATTTTAGAAAAAATATATCTTTCTTCAAATGGAAGAACTCTATTAAAAAGAGAACAATGTTTTTCAAAAAATGAAAAAATATTTTATATTCTTTTTCAATTAATAAAGAGTAAGAATATAAATTTATCTTCAATATCTGAAGAACTCTATATTACAAAACGCAATTTAAATTACTATTTAAAAGATATTTTATCTCTTTTAAACGAATATCATTTAAAGATTATTACAACAAATAAAGGCTTGAAAATCTATGGAAGTAAATACTCTTTAAAAAAACTTTCATACTATATAGTTTTTAAATTTCTTATCGAAAAAAATTTTCTTCCTACTAAAATAAGAGAAGATATGCTATGTTTTTTTAAGATAAAAAACTTTTATAAGTTAAGAAAAGATTTATATTCTTTTTTGAATATAATTAATTGCAATACTACAAATCACAATTTAATCTCTTTTTTTACTTTTTTTATTGTTTTCAAAGGAGATGACAAAGAGCAAAAAATAGAAGATTTAGACATATCTGCATCTCTTAAATATAAACCAATAGGTTTCAACAATGAATTCTTCTTTAAAATCATATTTTTTTTAAAAACAAGCTCTTTTAAAGATTTATCTTTAAACTATATAAGTGAATTTTTAGCTTTAACTAGTTTTTTTCATACTTCATCCAATAAATTCCATGTTGGAATAACAAAACAAACAGCTGAATTAAGAGGAGTTTTTGCAAAATATCTTGGAGATTATATATTTAAACACAAGAACTTTTATAACTTAGTGAATACAACTATACACTACTGCAACTTAAAAAAGTCATTTAATATTGATGATTCTTCATTTTTAGATTTGAATTTAAGATATATTTCAAACTCTAAAATCTCAAAACTAACAAAAGATGTTCGAAATCTAGTACCTAATTTTACTATCTTTGATGGCTTGTTACTGTGGTATCAACTCGCTGAAACTGAAGATAAAAATATTAAAAATGTATTTGTTTTCAAAAATATTAATACTGAAATAATCCCTATTCTTATTAATGAAATTTACAAAAAACATAATATTATTATCACTGATTCTATCTATATAAATCATTTAAACAACTATTTAGAAAGCAATCATGTTGATAATATTATTACAATTGAAAATCTAAACTTTTGCAATAAAACTATAAGTATAAAAAATATTTTTTTTCCAATTCCAAATTAAAAAAAGTCACTATCTCTCTAATGAGAGTAGTGACTTTTTTTTAAGTTTTTGATTATAAAGAATTTCAAATCAATAAAATCATTTTCAAGTGGAAAATTACTCATTTTATAAATTATCATCTCTACATTTTCATTTATATTTTTATTTGTTAAAATAAAATCATAATCTTTTTCACATCCAAATATTTCAAACATATGGGAAGTCATTTTATTTACCTCTTCAAATTTAAATATTTGTTTTAATTTTATTTCAACTATATCTTTTATAGCTTCTAACTCATCAGATATAAATAAAATTTTTAATTTTTGAAAGATTTCTAACTTTACAGAGCTTAATCTATTATATAGTATATAGAATATACTCTGAATCTCTTTTTCATCTAAATTAGTACCATCTATTTTTTTATAAAAATATTTATAAAAATTTGTCTCACAAATTTTTTCTAAAATTGGCATTATCATTTTGTTTTCACCTATTTCAGATAAAAGTCTTTCTATCTCTTCATCTTCATTCAATATCTCAAACTCTGTCATAACCTCTCTTAAAACCTCTCGAATCTTTTCTAAATTTTTTTCTTCTCTCTCCTCAACATCTCTAGACAGACTTTTCAAAATAAAATCTTTTCCTTTAGAACAAAATATAAATGTATTTATTTCATCATTATTATAACCAGTTTTATTTTGCTTTAATTTATTTATAGTATTTAATGCTGCTAATTTGCAAAATATTTTATTATAATATACTGTTTTGTACTCATATCTCAAAATATCTTTCATTCTAGTTTTCAAAATCTCGGGTGTTATATCTCCTACAATTCTGCTTACTAAATCTTTTAGTATATTAGGTAAATCAATAAATTGTTTATCTATAACTTTTTGAAGCTCTTCTTCAAAAGCTTCAACTATATTCCTTGTTAGCCCAGTTATCTTGATTCCCTTTGTTGCAACTTCTTCAAATAAAATGTTTTTTAATAAAAGTTCATTTTTTATTATATTTAAATCTTTTTTTATAGTGGTTCTTGAAACATTTAAAATTTCAGCTTCTTTTGTCAAATTTATCAACTCTTTTGAAAATAACTTTAATTTTAAATATCTTCTTCTATTTTCAGAAAACAAACCACCAAAATCATTGATTATTTTATTTAAATCGTTATTCATAATATTTAAAGTTAATTTTCCACCGTCATATTTTTTTATTTCTGACAGTTTATAGCTTTTTAATATATAGTTAATGTTATCTATATCATATCTTATAGTTCTTGTATGAACATTCAAATTTTCTGATAATTTTTTTAATGTAAAATCATCTCTTAAATTTAAAGCTGATAATATTTTTATACATCTTTCATTAATTACCATATATTCCCTCCATATATCCAAATAAGATTATTTATAATCTTATTATATAATCTTATTTAGTTTTTATTGCTATGAAGGTTTTTTTATTTTTTCTAAAATTCTTTTCTCTTTATTTTTGCTCTAAAAAAAGGAATTGTATTCTCACTATTTAAAATAATGAATATTTTTATAACCTGATTCTATATTTACATCTTCTAACACTCCATACTCATTTATAAAGAATGTTGCAGGAATGTTTATTACTCCAAATTTTCTAAGCAGTTCCTTTTCTTCAGTATCATAGTATGGTTCGAATGTATATTTATTTTTTTCCATATACTCTTTTACTTTAGATTTATTATCCGTTTTATATGGACCAAATACTGTTATGAAAACCATATCGTTTCTATCTTTATACTTTTTTTCATACTCTTCATTAAATATTTTCTTTTCCTCTATACAATCTGGACACCAAGTCGTTGTGAAATTTAAAAATACCTTTTTCCCTCTCAACTCTTCTAAAGTTATAGTTTTAGTTCCATCTAAAGTTTTAACTTCAAAATTATCAATTTTTTCTCCTATTAAATATGACAACTTCTCCTCTCTTGGGTCTCTTCCTTCAGAGAATCCAAAACTAAATACAACAAACAACAATAAAAACAATCTAACTAACTTTTTCATTTAACCCCTCCTCAACCTTTTCTATTACAACTTCTACTGTTTCATCCTCTACTATTTCATCTTCTACTATTTCGACTGATTTTACTAAGAAGTTGTTATCTTCGTAATAATCACCCTCTCTTCCAGATTTAACTTTTACTGATAAAGTTTTCCTATCAAATTCACCACTATATCTTTTACTATTTGTAACAATTTCTACAGTGTAATCTCCTGGTAAAATATCTTCAAAAAAATAGTATCCATCTATTTCAGCTGTTGTTCTTCTCACTTCATCTTCTCCATTTTTTAAAATAATATCTAAATTAGAGATAACTCCATTATACCTTCTTTCTTCAACCTCTATTTCACTTTCAATTACTCCACTAATCATAGAAACAGGTACTAATGGTATATCTACATTTACTTTTGAAGAAGTTGCTCCTTTGAACTTTATTATCTCTTTTCCTTGAACAAGCATAGGGTCTATTGTTTCTCTATTTACATTTACAGTATGTAACTCTCTACCTGGTATATTTCCAACTACATATCTTCCATCCTCTTTTACTGTTGATGAACCACCTGAAGATACAACCTCTGCTCCTACGTATATGTCTTCATCTTCATCCATAACTCCATTAGCATTTTCATCTACAAATACTTTTCCCTCTACCCATCCATCAGTAACACTATTATTATTTATCGCTAACAAAGGATTTCCTAAATAGATAGTTTTTTCTACTCTTCCACCAACAGTTGTTCTTTTGTTATCAGTTCTTATATCTGGGAATTCAATATATATGTTGTTGTCAAAGATGTATGTAAATCTCATCTCAAAGAATGTTCCTTTCTCTCTTGAATGCCCAACTTCAAAAGCTGTATCAACATTTCTGAAAAATCCCTCTTCTGCTGTTGATTTTACCAAACTTAATTTAATCTCATCATCCACAATTTTATTCTCTTCATAGTTTACTTTTCCTTCTAAAATTGTTGATATTCCTCTAATACCGTTATAGTTAAGTTTTATCTGACTTCCATATCCATTTGAAGTTATTTCATTTGTTGATGAAAATTCATAATATTCATTTGATAAACTCATTCTAAGATTTTTACTAATATTATAATCTAAATTTAAATAGATTTGATATAGATTTTCATCTTCGTAGCTATTATTAAAATAACCCACACTACTTGAAAACTTTCTAAAACTTTTACTTAAATCTACGTTATATGAATAGTCTTTTTTTAATCTTTCAGCTATCTCTTTGTTGTACTCTTCATATCTCACAATTAAATTACTATCCCAAGGTAACTTTTGTTCTAAAATACCTTTAAATCCTAAACTTTCAGAATTAAACTCTTCTAAAATTGTTCCTGAAACTAAAGTTGGATATTTATCTAAACCAAATTTATATGCAACTCCTCCTTCTAAAACATCATATTTTATGCCATCTCTATTCTCTAAAAAAGATGTTCCGATTGAAGTTGTAATATTTTCTGTTAAACCATATTTATACTTTCCTAAATATTGTTCGTTTTTCTCACTAATGCCTCTTCCACCTTGAATTACAAAGTCATTTTCCCCTTTATTTAATATATTTTGATTTCCTATTACAAATATATCTTTAACTTCTACACGTCCATCTCTATAATATATTTTTATTGTGTAGTTATCTGAAGAAGATATATTTAAAGGGTCAAATCTAAATCTATTCTGAGTCAACAACTCAAAATCATCTAAATTTCCATTTCTATATAGTTCTACTAAATTAGCATTTTGAACATCACCCTCTATAATTGTTCTATTATTTACCCTAGTTCCATAGTATTCATTCTTTGAAAAACTTATACCTCTTAAATTTCTTTCAGCATCAAAAATAGAATCACTCTCTAAATAGAAGTCCCCAATACTTAAATAGTACTCTCCTAAAACTTCACTATATCTCAATCTAATATAGTCTAAATCACTTTCTGGATATATCTTCTGAGTTACTTCAAACTCTCCATACAAAAGCTCTGTTCCATAATTTAAATCAAAAGAATAATCATTCTCTTCAATATCAGAGTTGCTATATATAAATTTTAGCATTCCTGGTGCTAAGAGTGATTTTTTTTCAGAGATATAATCTCCCTCTTCTTCTAACTCTTGCTCTTTTTTAGCCATAGCTAATCTTGTTCTTTGATTGTTTAGCTCTAACGAGTAATCTCTCGGTGTTTTAAATTCTGGAAAAAGAGTTAAAACATATCTTTCATCATCCCATTGATAATCTTTAATATAAAAATATTCTTGTAAATCTTTTAACTTTACAAAAATATCATCCTCTAAATCTATTGAAATATTTTCTGGAATTCTTACGTCTATCTCTTTTTCACGGTCAAGCATTCCTTTTATTCTTCTTCTCTTTCTATCAAAACGAACATTTTCTATTTTTGTAAAATCTAAAAACTCCCCAACTCCAACATATATTTCCTCGGTTTCATCATCTATCAAAACTCTATAAAACTCATTTTTTTGCCCCTTCATTCCTAACTCTACAAAGGCTTCTTCTGGTGCTGAAAATATAGATGCTTTCAAAATGCAAAATATGAATATTGTTTTTTCTAATCTTGTCATTTCCCCTCCCCCCTTTATATTTTTTTTACCACTTAGAGCTGTCACAACTAGCGACTACTCTATTTTTAGTATTTTTCTTTATTCTTAAAGATGTATTTTTTGCTTCACTTCCTCGAATTTCAACAAATCTTTGAAGTTGATTTTTCTCTAAATAAATCTCTTTATCCATATCTTTTTTATTTACAATTATATTTAAAGAATCTGATATTTTAACCTCTATTCTCAAATTATTATTTAGATACTCTTCTCGTAGATTTTCTTTAATCATTCTCTCATAAACGTTTGTATTGTTTTTATACTCTCCTTCAAACCCCAAACTTCCAAAAGCAAGAGTTACTAAACATATGTATATAGTTATTATTTTTTTCATACAGCCACCCTACCTTCTTACTACAACTTTTCTGTTTTGATTATTTTTTTCTATTGAATAATCTAGATACTCATAGTGTGCTTTTATGGTGATTGATTCTTTATACTCACCAGGTTTTACATTGTTTACAGTTGAATAAACCTTACCTTCTAAAATTATTTTTTCATTTAAATTGTCTGTTTTAGGAAAATATCCCAATATATTTATTCTCTCTCCATTTTCAATTTTTTCAGATTTAAAATCCACTTTGTTTTTAGTTGTTATCTTTACCAATAGTTGACCATCTGCCATTTTGAACTCTTCTGGATATTGAAAATACAGTTTTGTATTACCAACATCTTTTTTATCTATATTCAACTTTAAACTAACCTCTGGATTTCTTTTACTGCTTATCCCGTTTTTAGGAACTCTTGAAGGAATTGTTCCAAAGTCCATAGCACCTTTTACTCTAAGGTCTAACTTTCCAATTTTTCTAAACTCTACAGCAATATCTCCAATTAAAACCTCTGTTTTTCCTAACTCATCGAGATACTCAACTCTTCCTATAACCACCTTTTCTTCGAGTGATTTTAATTTTGCTTTATAAATAAATTCTACATTTAGATTTCCATCTTTAACTTCATAGACATTGTTTTCATTTTTAGTGCTGTTAATTCTTAGAATCTCTATATTTTTTTCAGGTATAAATTTTATATTAAAATTTTTCTTGTAACTATAAAGATTTACATCAGCTCTACCTCTATAGGTAGTTCCACTCTGTTCAAAATTATATATTTTCCCTACTATTTGGGATGCAAATATAGAGCTTGATAATATGAAACATATCAAAAATAGTAACTTTTTCATTTTCACCACCCTTTAGAATGAAAAGAAGCATAGCCTTTACGACTATGCCCTAATCTATCTTTTATTAAGAATTCTTAGAATCCGTCGTACATACCTACTACTGTAGCTGAAGCTGTATATGTTTTACCTGCTGTTAATAGTCCTACTAAATGTGGTTTGTTTATAGTTACTTTTAATCCTGTTTGAACATGCCCTGCTGAACCTAAATTAACAACCTCTTCTGCTCCAGTAGCAAATGCTACTTTACCAGTAAATTTAGAAATGCCTCCATCTTTAAAGTTTAAATCACCACTATATTTAAATCCTAATTTTACATTTTCATTTTTTTCTCCATCTACTGTTACTTTGTTTTCAAAATGCTTTGTAACAGTTTTAGTTCCACACCATAATCCAAAAGCGATATCATCTACTTTTATTTTTAATTGCTCAGGTACTTTTACAGTTACATTAAATTGATCTTCCGCACTACAAGGATTTGTTAAACACCATGCAGGATCTGCCTCTGGAGAATCTACTTGAACACCATCATTTGCTAGTGCTGAAAACGAACCTAAAATAAATAAAACTGATAATAATTTTTTCATTTTAATACCTCCGTGTGTTTTTATATTCTCAATTTAGTTGAGTTCTTAATTATAGTGATAGCTCTTTGCTACCAATTTTCAATCCGCTTTTATCTTTAAAATCTACCTTAAGGAATTTACTACCATTAGGTATATTTGCCAACTCTGATTCGATTTTTGTCATAGGTTCCCTTGTTGTTATTCCAAGTTTTACCTCTTCTTTTTTCAACCTTTTTTTACTGCTATCCAAATATTCTATATCTCCAACTACAGCCAAAGCACTGTTTCCACTTAAATTAAAGTTTGCTATAAGCTTCTTGTTTCCAGCGGTATCTTTTTTTACTTCGGCTTTTGTTAATTGAGCTGATATTTTTCTATTTCCTTTTAAACCATAAGCTGCTATATGAATCTCTGTTAGCAGTTCAAATTCAATTCCTACCTCTTCTCCAGATTCTGTTTTTACTTTTTCAACATTTCCTTTTGAAGTTCCTGATAACTCTCTGAAAATAAGTTTTGCTTTATATTCTCCTTCTGGTAAATCTTTTGTTCCTCTCACAGAGAATCGTACACTTCTACTTCCATTTGGCTTTAAAGTTAAATTTTTAGGATAGATTTTCATCATCTCTCCCATGTCATATTTTTCCCAGCCAGCGTCTTTCTCTATATCAATCTCTATTCTCATAGGATGAACAGTATTATTAGTAACCATAATTTCATGAGTTTCATTTTTATCTAATGATGTATAGAATCCTGTTGGTGCTATTCCTATATTAAATGCTAAAACTCTTGTAAAAAGTGATATATAAACAAGTCCATAAATAATTTTTTTTAATATTTTCATATGCCCCTCCAAATATTTTTTAGCCTCTCGATTTCTCTTATGCCCTTTTATTCGTCCTGTATGCTTTTGTTCTTTTTTTATAATACTTACACTTTTTTTCACTTTTTTTGAAAAAATTATTCATCCTATTTTTTCATAACTAGCTTATTAAAGAGTATTAAAAAAGAGCGAAAATAAATTCCGCTCTTGTTATTTTTTATTCTTTTTTTATTTTATAAATATCTGAACTTAATATATATTCCAGCTAAGATTAAAGTTTGTACTGCTATTAATGCTCCAAACTTTAAGAATTGTACAAAATCTATTTTACATCCTGATTTAGTTGCTACTCCAACTGCCACCACATTTGTTGCTGAACCTAGAATAGAGATATTTCCTCCTAGACATGACCCAAACGACAGTGCCCACCAAAGAGCTTCTTTGTTTACTCCATCAAAGGTTGGAGCCATTACATTTATTATTTTAGATACTGTTGCTGCATTTGCAACGTTTCCTATTATTGAAGTTAATAGTGCTGATAGTGACATTATTGAATATGTTGCTAGCGGGAAGTTTCCAGCTGTCAATTTAATCATCTGTTCACCAATAACATCTATTACATGTATTTTTTCAATTCCTAAAACCATCATAAATAGTCCTATGAAGAAAAATAGAGTATCCCATTCAACATGTTTAAATATATCTGCAGGTTTTCTTTTTGCCATTGTTACAAGTAAAAAAGCTCCACTTAAAGATAGTATTGCTAACCCTTTATTTATAAAGTTATTTAAGATAAATCCTAGAATAACAAGCGTAAATATAATTCCAGCTGATTTTAAAAGTTGCTTATCTTTTAAAGCTCTAGATGGATTCATCTCCATTATTCTAGCTTTTAACTCTGTTGAAACACGGAAATCTTTTCCATAGATAAAATAAACATTTATTAACAGTACAACCATAGATATTATTGCTACTGGTGATGTGTTAAATAGAAAATCATTAAATCCAAGACCACTTTCATGACCTATTATAAGCTGAGTTGGGTCTCCTATCAACGTTGCATTTCCACCAATATTAGCAGCCATTATCTCTGTTATTACAAATGGAAATGGATTCAACTTTAACTCTCCAGCAAGCAGGATAGATATAGGAGCCATCAGTAGTATTGTTGTAACATTGTCTAAAAATGCTGAACATACTGCTGTAACTATTGCCAATAAAACTATAAGTAAGAAAGGTTCTCCTCTTACAAACTTTGCCAAACTAATTGCAAACCATTGAAACACTCCAGTTTCAGATATTAGATGAACCATTATCATCATACCTATAAGTAAAAACAGAATCTCTAACCTACTTGATATTGCATGTAGGGCTTCTTCTTCGTTAAACAGACCAACCATGGACATAGCGAGTCCACCAACCATAGTAGCCCATGCTCCTGGAACTTTTTCTGTAATTATGCAATAGAATACTGCTATAAAAATAGAGAGTCCTAATATTAAACTAAACATAATTCTTCACTTCCTTTTATATATGTAATATTTTTCTGATTATATCTGACCTTAGAATAATTCCAAGATATTTTCCATTTTCAACAACATATATCCTAGTAACACCACGATTCATAAATAAGTATGAAATTTCCATTAGTGAAGCTTCTTTATCCACTGTTACAACTCCATCTTTTCTATATAAATCCTCTATCTTTGTTACTTTTTCATTCATTAGGTAGTTTTCAAAAGGTTCTCCCACAGTCATAAAGTTTAAATCACTTAATAGAGTTGTATATTTTGGCATACCAAATGCTATAAGCTCTCTTTCTGTTATTTCACCTAAAAAATTATTATCTCTATCTACAACAGGTATTCCAGTTACTTTTTCCATAACTATTTTTTTAGCTATATCCTCTAAAGTATTACCTGGATTTGCAGCTTCTGGTAGGTTTGTCATTAAATCATCGGCTGTTATATTGTGGTCAATCTCTATATTTGCAGCTTGTAGTATTTTTAAAGTTTGAGCGGGATTTTTTTCAGCTATAATCCTATCTAAAACCTCTTTATTCTTCATAGCTAACTTTGAAATTCCTGACATTACTTTTAAAATCTTTTTACTTTTTAAAACATCAGCAATAACAAGAATTATGATTTTTAAATCCTCTTCTTTGTTCATCGAATCTTTTACTTTAATATCTTTTTCAGGAAAACCTATAGCTACCAATATATCATCATAGTATTCTAATCTAGCATGAGGTAAAGCTATTCCATGTCCTAAATATGTTGAAGCTTCTTCTTCTCTTTTCATAACTGCTTTTTTCATAATAGCTTTTTCAGTTTTCATAACTTTATTATTTTCTATTAATCTGTTTAATAAATCCTCTACCAACTCATCCATATTGTTACCTTTTACATTTTGAACAATTGCTTTTTCTGATAAATAACTCGACAACTTCATTAAAACCCTCCATTTTTAATTTATTCTTTATATTTATTTTTTAATTTTGTTTCAAATTCAATATTGCTTATAGGTTTACTGAAAATATAGCCCTGTCCTACATCTACAGATATTTTTTCTAAAAATTTTAATTGTAAATCTGTTTCAATTCCCTCTGCTACAACTTGAAATTTTAAAGCTTTTACTAGTTGGATTAAGGTAGAATATATATTTGAAGCTACTATATCATCTTTTGTACCAATCGAATCTAATATTGCTTTATCAAACTTCACAACATCTAAGGGTAATAGTGGTAACAAACTAACTGTTGAATGTCCCGCTGTAAAATCATCCATAGCTAAAGAGATTCCTAAACTTTTCAATTCTTCTAGTTTTTCTAAAGTCACTTTTAAGTTTGTAGAGAAAATACTTTCTGTTATTTCAACCTCTAACCAGCTACCTAAAACTTCATTTTTAGATATTAAATCTTTAATTTTAGTTACAACATCCTCTCTTTCTAAGGTTTTCATTGAAAGATTAAACGAAATTATAAATTCATTATCTACTAACTCTTTTTCTTTTAAATATTTTATAAATTTTATAGCTTGAGTTGCTATTTCAAAATCTATTAGATAAATTAAATCTATTTTTTCAGCTATATTTATGAATTCTAAAGGTGATATAAAGCCTAAATTACTATCTTGCCATCTTGCTAAACTCTCTGCTCCAACTATCTTTTTAGTTTTTATACTAAATTTTGGTTGATAAATAGCATACAATCCAGATAAGTTTTGGCTTCTTAAAATAGATTTTATAGAGTTCTCTCTTTTTTTTCTTTTTAACAACTCTTCTGTACCTTCTAAATAGTTTGTTCCATTTTTCTTTTTAGCTTCTTCCATGCCCATAGTTGCATATTCAAATGCTCTTTCTAAATTTTCATCTTTATTTTTATAGTATCCAATACTCAAATTAAGACAGTATAATGTATTTAAAATTTTAATCTCTTTTTTTAATTTTTCTAATCTTTCTATAATATCTAACTCTTCAAAAAAGATGTTAAATTCATCTCCTGCTACTTTGTATATCTCTTCTTTTTTAAATACATTTTGGATACTTTGAGATACAATTTTTAATACATTATCTCCAATTGTTTCGCCATACCTATCATTTAACTCTTTAAAATTATCTATATCTATTGTTATTGCATAACCTTCTAATTTTTTATTATTAAGTATAAAATTTAAAAACTCTTTTCTATTTGGAAGACCTGTCAAAGAATCTTTTTTTAACTCATTTGTTATTTTTTCATTTAAATATATTTTAATAAAAGATATTATTAATGTAAAACTAAAAATACTCAGTAAAATATATAATACTCTATTTATAATTTTAAATTTTTGATACTCATTAAAAGCATCTTGTTTTTTTATCATTTCAGAATTTTCTATTATTTTGTTTAAATTACTAGTATTTTCAAGCCATTTATTAAATATATCTCTCAATATAAAGTTTTCTTTATCAAATCCTAAGACTATTGAAATCTTCATAAAGTCATTTACTATAAATTTACTTGTATCTAGACTGCTGATATCAAATAGTAGAATAGCACTCACTCTATTAGCATTAAGAGCTTTTTCTAACGCATCATAATCATCAAAATCTTGGATTTCTCCATTTTTATAAAAATCTCTTGCAAAATTACTTTCAACTGAATCTTTTATAACACC
>JBOFUO010000020.1:0-13940 GCA_051652625.1 Cetobacterium sp. | reverse complement strand
TTTAAGAGCTTCTAAAACTATACTGAATTTGAACTCGGGTGAATAGGATTTTCTTGCCATCTGATGCCTCCTAAGCTTATTTTATGATACTATTATACTCTAAAATTTTGCTTAAGGTAAGAGGTCAGTTGTACTAAATTGTTAACCCATTATATGAAATAAATTTAGGAGAAAAAATAGTGGAAAACCATAAAAAGGAAATAATTAATATAATATTTAGAAAATTTAAATTTGAAGCATTGGTTTTTTCATTTATGATATTACCACTTGTTTTTTATAAATCTTCTAGGATACAAGAAATATTAACAATTATATTTTTTATTATATATTTATCTGAAAAAAAAATATATATATCTAAAAAAATAATATATGCAACTCTATACATCGGATCTTTAAGTATTATTAAAATATTTTTTAATAATTTCTATTATATAAAATTTTTAGAACAATTTATTTTAATAACTTTATCTATAATAGTTTTTTATAATTTTTTCATTAGATATGATGTCAAGGGGATATTTTACAGTTACCTAAAATATGCTAAAATTTTATCTGTTTTATCGATAATACAATTAGTTATCTATTTATTATTAAGGGAAAATATTTTTTATTTTATTATAAATAAAAATGTTCCATTTTTTGGAGTGATAGCAGCAACAAGCATTTATGGTGAACCAGGAATGTTTGCTCAAATAATACTTCCAAGTGTTATCTATTATTTTGAAAAAACATTGATTGAAAAAAAATACTTAAAGAATTTATTGCTAATTTTAATTCCTTACTTGTTGACAGGAACAGCAATATCGGTTATGGGTATTTTAATATATTTAGTTATAAAAACTATATATTCTTTAAAAAATATAAAAACATTATTTGGAGCAATAATTTTATTTTTTAGCAGTATATTGGCATATTACTACTATTTTTGGAATTCAGCTATGACTTTAAAAATAAAAGAAACTTTTTTTGGAATTATTGATTTCAAAAACTTTGACTTGAATAAAGTAAATATGAGTACATTTGCTTTGTTATCTAATCTCAAAGTTGGGTTTCTAATTGAGGATATATTTTTAGGAAATGGATTAGGAACTCATGAGCAAAATTATTATAAATATTTTAAGAATATTGGATATTATTCTTATGGCTTAAATGCAAAAGATGGATACTCACTAATAACTAGAATTTTTTCGGAATTTGGTATAATTGGATTAGTAAGCATGAGTTTGTTTTGTATTTATTTTAGATTTTATAATAAGGAAAAAAGAGAAATTTCCATAATAAATCTGGCTTCATTCATAGGAGTATTATCATACTTTTTGAGAGATGGAAGCTATTACCTGAAAGGCATAATTCCTTTTTGTATGTTTATGGTTTTTTCATATAAACAAAAGGAGAAAAATGAATACATCAATAATAATAGTTAATTACAATACCCTAAATTTAACCCGAAATACTATAAATTCAATTTTAGAAAAAACTGAAAATCTAAATTATGAAATTATTCTTGTGGATAATGATTCAAAAGATGGGTCTAAAGAGTTTTTTAAAAATAAATATGAAAATAGAAATAAAATAAAATTTATAGAAAGTGGCTCAAATTTGGGGTTTGGAAAAGCCAATAATCTTGGATTAAGATATTCTGCTGGGAAATATGTTTTTTTTCTAAATTCAGATACACTCCTTATTGATAACTCGATAAAAATTTTATTTGATTTTATGGAAAAAAATAGCGAAGTGGGAGTCTGTGGAGCCAATTTATATGATGAAAATATGAACCCAGTTCATTCCTATGATACGAAAATCCCAGGAATATTTTATGACTTGAAAGCTTTTTCTAAAAATATATACAGTAAAATTACAAATAAAAGATTGGATTTTAATTATTCTGAAAAAATTATAGAGGTAGGATACATAACTGGTGCGGATATGTTTGTAAGAAAAAAAGTCTTGGATGAAGTTGGAGGGTTTGACCCTGATTTTTTTATGTATTATGAAGAATCAGAATTGACTTATAGAATAAAAAAATCTGGCTATAAAATCGTGAATATCCCACAAGCTAAAATTATTCATTTAGAAGGGAAATCTTTTGAATTTAAAGAAACTAGGTTCAGAATGTCGACTGAAAGTAAGTATAAATATTTCAATAAAATTCATGGAAAAAAAGGGGCTAGTTTAAGTTATTTTATTTCTCAAATGAAATATTTTTTATTTTCAACTAGTGGAAATAGAAGAAAGTTTTTATTAAATAAAGAAGAATACAAAAAATTTCAAAATAATCTTTGAGTAAAGGAGTTTCTTATGCTAACAGCATTAATTATGGCTGGAGGATCTGGAGAGAGATTCTGGCCATTATCAACACCAACAAGACCCAAGCAGTTACTGAATCTTTTTTCAGATAAATCTATGATTCGTGAGACTGTGGACAGAATACTGCCTATCATTTCACCAGACAAGATATTTATAGCTACCAATATCTTACAAGCTGAGGAAATAAAAAAAGAACTTCCAGATATTCCAACTGAGAATATCATAATAGAGCCTGCCTTTAAAGATACAGCAGCAGCCATTGGATATACTTCCCTAATAATCGAAGAAAGATTCCGAGATTGTGGAGAGAAGATAGAGGTGGTAGTGTTAGCCTCAGACCACCTTATAGCTAAGGGAGCAGAATTTTGTGAGATAATCAAACTTGCAGCAGAGGAAGCCAGTGAGAATAGAGTGATAGTTACCCTAGGGATAAAACCTACACATCCAGAGACAGGATACGGATATATCGAGGTAAAGAGTGATGAACCTATTCTTCTTAACACAATATGTAAAGTTAGACGTTTCCGTGAGAAACCTAACTCTGAGACAGCAGAAGCCTATGTAACCTCTGGAAAGTTTCTTTGGAACTCTGGGATGTTTATCTTTACCACTGACACTATCTTCAAGAACTTTGAGGTACTTATGGAGGAGCACAGTCAGATATTTAATGAACTTCGTAGTGAGATTGCTACTGGAGCCGTAGGAGAGGAACTATCTAAACTTGCCCATCCATATTTCCAAAAATTTGAAAAGATTTCCATAGATTTTGGAATCATGGAATATTCAAAGAATATCCGTGTTATCCCTGTGGATATCGGATGGAACGACATAGGAAGTTTTACAGCCCTAGCTGATGTATTCCCAGCAGATACTGATGGAAATGTGGTAAGAGATACAACTTTACTATCTCAAGATGCTACGGACAACATAGTCATAGCAGAAAATATGGTGGTTTCTCTAATAGGTGTAGAAAATCTAATAGTAGTAAGAAACGGAGATAACCTCCTTATCGCTTCTAAGGACAAAGCACAAGATATTAAAAAGATAGTTACTAAATACAATGAGCTTAAGAGGTAGAAAATATGTATCCTATGAAATTTAAAAAACACTTGGTAAAAAAGATATGGGGTGGAAGAGGGTTCCAAGAATCTTTAGATATCCCTTTACCTGACGCTGACCTCTATGGAGAGTCATGGGAGGTAAGTTCTCATGAAAACGGAATGAGCTTTGTAGAGAATGGAGAGTTTGCAGGAAAATCACTTCAGGATCTTTTGGAAAGCTATGGAGAATCTCTGGTTGGAAAATCTGTTTATGAAAAATATGGCGATAAATTTCCTCTACTTATTAAATATCTGGATATAAATGACAAGCTCTCTGTACAGGTTCATCCTGATGATGAGTATGCCCTCCGGGTAGAGGGAGAGTTTGGAAAATCAGAGACATGGTATGTACTAGAAGCCAGCCCAGATGCAACCCTTATACTTGGAACAAGGGAGGGAATAACTGCCCATAACTTTCTAGAAAAGTTAAAGAGTTCAGATTTTAACGATATTTTTAATATAGTCTCTGTAAAAAAAGGAGATTTCATAGATGTAAAACCAGGACTGGTTCATGCTAGTTTGACTGGTAGCATAATGATATGTGAAACTCAGCAGAACTCTGACACAACATATCGTATCTATGATTTTGATAGAGTGGTGGATGGAAAAAAAAGAGAGCTTCATCTAGAGAGGGCTGTAGAAGTTATAGATTTCAATCTGACTCCAACTATCACAGAGGAAAAAACTAGAACGCCTAAAATTCTGGAAAATTGTATAAAATATAATCTAGTAGAAAACCAATATTTTAAGATAGAGAGATTAGATATATCAGGAGAGTTTCATGCTCCCACGGATGATAATTTCAAGATATATTCTATTCTTCAAGGCACAGGAAAATTAATCTACGGAGATAGATTTTACCCATTAAAAAGTGGAGATACCTACTTTATCCCAGCAGGTTTAGAGCTTTATATAGTAGGAGATGTTCAGATATTAAAATCATATATATAAAAAATATAGAGAAGGAGCAATGCCGTATTCTGAAGTTATTTCCTGAAGAGTTTTTCTATCTTCAAGGGCTTCTAGAACTATAGTGAATTTGAACTCAGGTGAATAGGATTTTCTTGTCATCTGATGCCTCCTAAACCTGTTTTATGATATTATTATATTCTAAAATTTTGTTTAAGGTAAGAGATCAGTTTTACTAAATCGTTAAACCGTCATAAGATAATCGGGATTTATAGTTTTACCAGTATAAATAGAAAAGGAAGGAAAAATGGGAAAAAAAGTTAGTATTTTGATACCAGTATATAATGTGGAAAAATATTTAGAAGAGTGCCTAAATTCAGCTGTGAACCAAACTTACAGAAATTTGGAAATTATCTGCATAAATGATGGTTCTCCAGATAACAGTTCTAAAATTTTGAAGAGATTTGCAGAGCAGGATGATAGGATAATTATTTTTAATAAAAAGAATGGTGGACTATCCTCTGCTAGAAATATGGGGATAGCACATGCTACTGGTGAATATATATTTCATCTAGATGGAGATGATTATATAGAGAATTATACTATTGAAGCTTTAATTAATGGTGCAGAGAAAGATAATTGTGATGTGGTAATTGGAGATATAAGGATGGTACATGAAGAATCATCTAAAATATCGAAAGATTCTTCACTTGATATAGATAAGGTGGTTTCAGGAAAAGAATTTTTGGAGAATTATTATTTTAAAGGGACGGGTACTAATTCAGTTTGCAATAAATTATGGAGTAAAAAAATTTATGATAAAAATAAAATATTTCACCCTGAAAATATCTCCTTAGGAGAAGACGGTGGGACTCTTCCAAAATTAATGTTGAAAGCTGAGAGAGTAAAAAAAATAGATAAAGTGGTATATAATTATAGGCAAAATGCATCGAGCATGACGAAACAAAAAAATAAGAAAATATCAGATTATTTAAAAGCTGTTGAGGGCTCAAAAGAATTCTTTTATCAAAATAATGAGAGAGAGTTTTTTGACAGATATGAAAATAGTTATTTGTATAAACTTTTTTATAGTGAAGTAATAGGAATTACTTATTGGGAAGTTAAAAAAAATAATTTTGAAGATTATATTATTGGTTGGGAGATGTTATTAAAAAATATAGATAAAATATTATCAGATAAGAATCTTGAAAAAATTATTTCGAAAAAACAAAGGTTGCTTCTGAAAATTTATTCTATATCTCCATGTTTAGGAGATTTGGTAAAAATAGTTTGGAGAAAATTGAAAGGGTAAAATAAAAATATTTTGTATTATGAAAAAATTAAGAAACCAGAGGTATTAAGGGGTTAAATTATGTGCAATATGAATATTGATAATAGTCCAAAGATAAACCAAAAAAAAGAGAATCAAATAAAAACTGTAAATAGTGTACAAGAGTTTATGATGTATATACAGAATTTGACAAAAGATAATAAAAAAGAATTTGTATTTAGAGGGCAGAGAGATGAGAATTGGAATTTAGTTCCTAGTGTGTTTAGAGATGGCTTTTATAAAAATGAGGATAAAAGGTAAAAATAATAGAGATAAATTTATACATTTAATACGTGAGGATAAGTCATATTTTGAAGATAAGATAGTAAGCAGTGACCTTAGAAAAGATTATTTTGTTAAAGGAGTAACTAAAAATAACAGGATTTTAAATCAAAGTGGAAGTTTCATAATTTTTGGAATTAACAGTGAAGGAAAAAAAGAGAGAAAATCCCTTGGAGATGATGAGGAGATAGAGCAAGTTGGTTTTAAATATGGAAAAGAAAATTACTTTATAATACCAAGTGAGAAAAAAAATGAAATTTTAAAAGCATTAAAGATATTTGATATTCATAAGGGATCGGTTTATCCAAACTTTGAAAAAGTTGCAGAATATCTAAAAGAAGAGTATAAAGATTAAAGTATAGGATTCAGAAAAAACTAGGTTATTTATCTCCAATTGATTACCAGAAATAATCTGCCTAATTCATAAAATTATGTTTAAATATGTGACTTAATACTAGTTGTCAGTTTTAAAAAAAATGAAAGGAGAGGGAACAAAGAAATGTCTAATAATCCAATATGTGTACTTGTGATAACTTATAACTCTGCAGAGTATGTTATAGAAACATTAGAAAGCATAAAAAAACAAACTTATAAAAAGATAGAATTGATAATATCAGATGATAATTCAAAAGATAATACTGTTGAATTATGTGAAGAATGGATTGAAGAAAATAAATCTAGATTTTTAAAAATAAAAATTTTGAATTCAGAAAAGAATGAAGGTGTAGTTAAAAATATTAATAAAGGAATCAAAAAATGCGATTCTGAATGGATAAAAACTATTGCTGGAGACGATCTTCTTGAAGAAGAATGTTTAGAAAACAATATGGGATTTGTTGAAAAAAATCCAGATGCAAAAATAATATTTTCTAAATCTCAATCTTTTTTAGAAATATTTAATAATGACAATTTTAAAGAAATAATTCCAAATGATACAAAAATTTTTAAAGAAAATTCAAATATTCTATTTGAAAAATTAGCATGGGGAAATTTTTTACCGGCTCCAACAGCTTTTTATAAAAAATCTTTAATAGAAGAGTATGATTATTATGATACGGATTACCCAATGATAGAAGACTATCCTATGTGGCTGAAATTGACATATGCAGGAGAAAAACTATATTTTTTAGATAAAATTACAGTTTTTTATAGAGTTCATAAAAAAAGCCTATCTAATATTGTAGATAAGATTATTAATGAAAAGGTGTTTGAATTTAGAAAAAAAATATATACACAATTTTTAAAAGATAAGATAAAAAATCCTTTTTTTCACTATTGCGAAGCTATAGATAACTTGAAATATACTGATATTATAAAGAAAGGTAATAAAAAAATTACAACAAAAGCATACTTAACTTATTTAATTGATCCAAGGAAATATTTAGGATTTTTAAGGAAAATAAGAAATATGGAAAAGTAAAATATTAATAGCAAGGAGCAAACTCAATGGAAAATATAACAGAAATAGCTCTTAAAAAAATAAAGTCTCCAGGTGGGAGTTTGAGTTTTTTTGAAAAGGGAAAAGAGATTGATTTTGATATAAAGAGAGTTTACTATATTTATGAGTTCTGTCAAGAAAATCGTAGAGGATTTCATGCCCATAAAGAGTTGAAACAAGTCATGTGGTGTCCAGCAGGAGCTATTGAGATAGATTTTACTGATGGAAAAACTTGGAGCAAATATATTCTAGATGATCCAACAAAAATACTGTTAGTAAATGAAGGATATTGGAGAGAATTCATATCACTAAAAGAAAACAGTATACTATGTGTAGGAGCTTCAGATGTTTACAGTGAAGATGACTATATAAGAGATTATGATAAATATTTAGAATGGATGGAGGAAAGATAAAATTATGAAAATACCATTTAACACACTGGATAGACAGTATTTTATGTATCAGGAAGAATATGAAAAAAAAGCTTTAGAGGTTCTTAGAAAAGGGTGGTATATTCTTGGTTCTGAAGTAGAAAATTTTGAAAAAGAGTTTGCTCAATATATTGGAACAAAATATTCTTTAGGATTAGACAATGGTCTAAATGCTCTTGTTTTAGCTTTTAGAGCTTTGGGAATTAAAGAGGGAGACGAAGTTATAGTTCAAGGAAATACATTTATAGCTTCTGTAATGGGAATAACAATGAATGGAGCTACCCCTATATTTGTAGAACCAGATACATATGACAATATAGATACAAATAAAATAGAAGTAGCTATAACTGAAAAAACAAAGGCTATATGCCTTGTACATCTTTATGGTCAGACAGCAAATATGGAAAAAGTTATGGAGATAGCTAAAAAACACAATCTTTATGTGGTAGAGGATTGTGCACAGTCTCATGGATCAAAGTTTAATAATCAAATGACAGGAACGTTTGGAGATATAGCTTGTTTTAGCTTCTATCCAGGAAAAAATCTTGGATGTTTTGGAGATGGTGGTGGAGTAACTACTGACAATGAAGAGTTATACAAAAAAATGAAGATGTTACGAAACTATGGAAGTAGTAAGAAGTACCATAATGATGAGGTAGGGTACAATGCTAGACTGGATGAACTTCAAGCTGGACTTCTAAGAGTTAAGCTTTCTCATTTGGATGAACTTACAGCTCAGAGAGAGCATATAGCCAACAGATACCTGGATGAGATTAAAAATCCTAAGATTGAATTACCAAGAATAAGAGAGGGAGCAACATCTGTATGGCATCTTTTTGTTGTTAAAACAGAAGAAAGAGACAGACTTCAAAAATATTTAGAAGAAAATGGAATAGGAACTGTAATACATTATCCAATACCTCCACATCTTTCAAAGGCATATGAGTATCTTGGATACAAAAATGGAGATTTTCCAATAACAGAGAAATATGCAGAAACTGTTTTAAGTTTACCACTTTACAACGGAATGACAGATGAAGAGCAAACATATGTTATCGAGGTTATAAATAGATATGAGTAGATTAATGGATATTTTAAAAAAGACATATAGAAAATATGCTCCTGAAAAAATTAAAAATAAAATATCAGAAGTAAGAAATAAAAATAGATTAAAAGAAGAACAAATATTAATAGAGAGACAATTAAAAATTAATGAAGAACTTGAAAAAAAACTAAAGGGAAAAGAAAAAATAAAAGTTGCTTTTTTTGTAATTCATAATTCGGTTTGGAAATTTGATAATTTATACCTACTAATGGAAAAGAATTTAAAGTTTGAACCTCTAATAGTGATATGTCCATATATGATCTATGGTGAAGAAAGAATGTTAGAAGATTTGGAAAAAACAGAAAATGTTTTTAAGAAAAAAGGGTATAGATATATAAATACATACGATAAGAAAGATAAAAAATGGTTAGATATTAAAAAAGAATTAAATCCAGAAATAATATTTTTTACAAACCCTTATGAAACACTAACAAAAGATGAATATTATATAAAGAATTTTGAAGATACTCTATGCTGTTACACTAATTATGCATACAATACTTGCTCTGAATATGAAATGTTTTATAATTCGTTGTTTCATAATTTGCTTTGGAGAAAATTTGAAGAAACTCCAATTCATTTAAAAATAGCTCAAAAATATTCAAGAATAAAAGGAAGAAATTCAGTTTGTATAGGTTATCCAGGTATAGAACCATTTTTAAAAAAAGACAAAATTGAAGATAAAAGTTGGAAAAAAACAGGAAAAAAACAGAAAAAAATTATATGGGCCCCACATCATACATTGAGTACAGATGCACTTTTAAATTGGTCAACATTTGAGAGATATTCCAAGTTCATGCTTGAATTAGCTAAAAAATATTCAGAAAATATTCAATTTTCTTTTAAGCCACATCCTATATTAAAATCAAAATTAGAAATATTATGGGGAAAAGAAAAAACAGAAGAATATTATAAGCAGTGGGAAAATGGTGAAAATACCCAGTTAGAAGAAGGATCATATGAAGAATTATTCTTAACTTCTGATGCAATGATTCATGACTGTGGATCTTTTTCAGTGGAATATTTATATACATTGAAGCCAGTATGTAGGCCGGTTAATGTCAACAAAGATATAGACGAGAGTTTAAATGAGTTTGGAAAAATGGTTTATAATTTACATTATAAAGCTTTGAATGAAATGGATATTATAGCTTTTATAGAAAATGTTATAAAAAATAATGATCCAATGTTAAAAGATAGAATAAAATTCTATAATCAATATTTAATTAATGAAGATAATGAATTACCTTCTCAAAAAATTATAAAAGAATTAGAAAAGTATATAATGTGAGGTTAAATGAATAATTCAAAGAAACTTAGAAGCTCTTTTGTATGGAATAGTATAGAAAAATTTGGAATTCAAGGCTTCCAAATGGGAATATCAATAGTTTTAGCTAGATTACTTAGTCCTAGAGATTACGGAATAATAGGTATGGTAACTATATTTATAGCAATATCACAGGTTTTTATAGAGAGTGGTTTTTCCAAAGCTTTAATTTTTAAGCAAAATAGAAACAATAGAGATTTTTCAACTATTTTTTATTTTAATTTAATGACCAGTTTACTTTTAGTCATAGTACTTTGGAATTCGGCTAGATTAATTTCAGATTTTTATAAAGTCAAAGAACTTGTATCCATTATAAAAGTACTATCATTGACTTTACTTATAAACGCAGTTTCAATAACTCAGAATATAAAGTTAGAAATTGAAATGAATTTTAAAAAAAAGGCACAAATAAATTTTATAGCTACGATTATAAGTGGAATTTTATCAATAATTTTAGCTTTTAAAGGACTTGGAGTTTGGGCCCTTGTAGCACAAAATATGCTTAGAAGTATAATTATAACAACTCTTTACTTCATATATAACAGATGGATTCCAGAATTATATTTTTGTACAGAATCCATGAGAGAACTATTTGGGTATGGGTATAAACTACTAATTTCTGGCTTGATAGGGACTACATTTAATCAGATATATGGAATAATGATAGGAAGAATATACAGTATTCAAGAGCTAGGTTATTATACAAGAGGAAATCAGTTTTCTGAAATGATTTCTGGGACAATAGGAAGCATTGTTCAAACAGTTACTTTTCCATTACTTTGCACTTTAAAAGATGATAATGAAAATTTGTTTAAAAACTTTCGTCAGATAAACAGAATAATAACTTTGATTGTGTTACCAATAATGCTATTATTAGCGGTATTATCCGAACCATTTATAATTTTTTTATTAACAGAAAAATGGAGGAATGCAGCTATAATATTAAAGTGGTCTGCTTTAGGATATATTTTTACACCTTTAAGCTCATTAAATATGAATATTTTAAATGCAAAGGGACGCACAGATTTATTTTTGAAGCTTGATTTAATAAAAATTCCAATGATAATAATAATGATGATTGTAACTTTTCCACTTGGAATAAAAGCATTTATAATTGGTAGATTTATATGCTCTTCAATAGCTTTTTTTATAAATTCATATTACCCAGGTAAAATCTTTAATTATAATGGATTTAATCAAATAAAAGATGCAAAATGGATTATTTGCTCAGGGATAATAATGTATTTTTTTGTATTTGTAATTCTTAATTTTATAAAATTAAATATACTGAAACTAATTATTGGCGGGTCATTAGGGTTGATCGTATATGGACTTTTATTATTTGTTTTTTCAGTGCCAGAAATAAATCAAATCAAGAGAGTGATATTTAGGAATAAAGGAGCTTTATGAACTTAGATAAAAAATTAGAAGAATTTATAAAAAATTTAGACAATGACATAAAAATGATAAAAATAGATAAAAAAGATATAGTATTTCAAAATAAAGTTAAAATGAGCTGTTTTTACTGCTCAAAATACAATACTCGATGGACATGTCCTCCTAGAATCCCTGCTTTTGATTATGAGAAGTTAGTAGAAGAGTTTGACAATGTTGTTATTGTCTATGTGGATATGAAATTTACACCAGAGACTTATGAACATGTTAGACATACATCCTCTTTTGTTTTGCATAAAGCGATACTGAAAATAGAAGAATTCTTGTTGGAAAACAATGAATCTTTATTTAATACTTTTGTTGGCGGTTCTTGCAAACTATGTAAAAATGGCTGTGCAGATGATAAGTGTAGAAATCCAGGAAAAGCTAGAATTCCTATGGAAGCACTGGGGATAAATGTTGTAGAAACTATGAAAAAATATGGAATAGAGATAAAGTTTCCAGTAACGGATAGTTTAATGAGATTAGGACTAGTACTGTATTAAGAACAAAAAATTAAATTTGAAAATCAAGGAGATGATATGAGATACATTTTATTAGCAGCAGGAAGAGGAACAAGACTAAATCCTTTGACTAACATTCACCCAAAATGCTTATTTAGTTTAGATAAAGAGACTACAGTAGTAAAAAGAATAGTAGATCAGATAAAAAAATATGACAAAAATTCAGAGATATTTATAGTTACTGGATTCATGAAAGAAAAAATAATGTCAACAATTTCAGGGGTTGAATATATAAATAACCCATTTTTTGAAGTTACAAATAGCGTAGCTTCTTTATGGTTTCTAAAAGAAAAATTGACAGAAGATACAATAATCTTAAATAGCGATATAGTTCTTTCTGATGAATTGGCAGAAAAATTATTTTCTAATTCCATTAAAAATACAAGAGTTTTATTAGATAGTTCTGTAAAAATTAATGGAGATTACAATGTTCAAATAAATAATGAACAGGTTGTGGTAATGAGTAAAGATCTTAAAGAATATCATGGAGAATATGCAGGAGTTACATTAATTTCTCAAAGAGATATAGAAATTTTTAAAAAAGAGATGTTGAATATGATAGATAATGGATTCTATGATCAATGGTATGAAAATGTCCTGGTTCAGATGATATTTAATGAAGACTTTATTTTAGGATATGAAGATATTTCAGAATATGAGTGGACAGAAATAGATAGTGCCAATGATTTGGTAAAAGCAAAAAAAATCCATAGTTAAATCTAGTTGTTGTGAGGAGCAAGGATGAAAAAAATAGCTGTAGTAACAGCATCTACAAAGGGAATAGGTGCTTCAATAGGAAAGAAGTTTTTAGAGAATGGATATAGAGTTATTTTTAACTATTCAAACAATGAAAATGATGCAATGAAATTAAAAAATGATTTGCAAACGGATTATGGTGATGATTTTGAAATAATTAAATCTGATATGTCAACCCCTGAGGGAGTGTATACATTTTCAAAAATTATAAAAGAAAAATATGAAAATATTGATGCACTGGTTTTAAATACTGCAATAACTAATAGAAAAAATTTATCTGAAATTAGTTATGAAGAATATGTTAAAGTTATAGATACAAATCTAAATCTTCCTTTTCTTTTAGTTAAGGAGCTCAAAAGTAATATTAAAGAAAGAGGTAATATAATATTTATAGGAGCTGTTATGGGTATATACCCTCATGCAATGTCTATTCCTTATGCAGTTTCTAAAGCAGGATTGAGAATGCTGGCTGAATCACTGGTTAAAGAGTTTAAACATCAAAAAATAAGAGTCAATACGGTAGCTCCAGGATTTATTGAAACTCCTTGGCAGAAAGAAAAGCCAGAAGATCAAAAAAATAGAATTTGTGCAAAGATTGCACTTCAAAGATTTGGAACACCAGATGAAATTGGAGATTTGTGTTATTATATAACTACCAATGATTATATAAATGGAGCAACTTTGAGGATTGATGGCGGATATAACATGGAGTAAATTATTTTAGAAGATAAAAATTTTATTTTAAAGGGGAAATGGTATTAATGGTATTAAGTCAAGTTTTTAAACATAATTTTATAAATTATGCAACTTGTTTCTGATAATCAGCTGGAGATAAATAACCTAGTTTTTTCTGAATTCTATGGTTGTTATACCAGCCTTCTATATATTTAAATAAAGACTTTTTAGTTTCTTCAAAAGTCTTTGGTTTACTTTGATAAATTAACTCTTTCTTTAAAACTGAATGAAAAGATTCTATAGGAGCGTTATCATAAGGATT
>JBOFUO010000019.1:0-11342 GCA_051652625.1 Cetobacterium sp. | reverse complement strand
TTTTAAAAAAGATACAACTAGGTTTTTTAAAAACATATACTCTTTTAAGAAAAATTCAACTTTATATTTATAGACTCTCGAATCTCTAATAAAATCAATTAACAAAATAGGAAATAATACTACCATCATAGATATCTTTGGTTTTTCTATTAACTCGAATGCCACCTTGAGAGCTAAATCTTTCTCTCTTTTTAAAAACTCATCAGTGTTTTGCATCTTTATCTACCTCTCTATTCAAATATATCAAGGTATGCCTTACATTTTCTGAACTTGGTTCTACTTTTTTTACAAAAATATAATACCAAGCCCCTGATTCAATATCTTCATCTTTAAGTTTTTGATGTGCTTCTTTAAAACCTAAAACTTCATCTAAAAACGGCAATATAGAAAAACATAAAAAATATATGCAAAAAAAACTACAACCTAAAGCAATCCATTTTTTCATATTTCCTCCAAGAGTTTTATAGTTTCATCAGTGATTCTGTTATCTCTGGGAATATTACATGGAACATTAAGTATGCCGCCCCAAAAGTAACACTTAAGTTTATAACTTTTCCAACCAAATAAAGAGTTATAGGCTTACCACCTTTAAATAATTTTCCTAATGCACTAAAGTTTGTAGATAAACCTATACTTGTAAACGCTAAGCAGAACAGCCACCCTTGTAAAGGTGAAATCAATCCACTTACCATACCTTTATCTATAATAATTTTAGAGCCATCTACTCCTAGAGCACTATAAATAGCTGAAAATACTATTGAAGCTCCTATAAATCCTAAAATAAATTTAGGGAATCTATTCCAAATCTCTTTTAAAGAACCTTTAAAAGAAAAATCTCTTTCATGAGCTGTAGATTTATCAACTTTTAATGACCAGTATGCCGCTACTCCTAAAGCCATAACACCTATAATAACATTTTGAATCATTTTTATAGTCGCTGCAACATCTCTTGCTACAGGTCCTAAATACTCTCCAGCAGCAACTACTGCTCCTGTAGAATCAACTGTACCTCCAATCCAAGCTCCACCAAGTACAGGGTCTAAATTTAAAAACTTTATAAACATCGGCATTGCTATCATCATAAATGCAGTAAACATAATTGAAATACTAACAGATAGAGTCAACTCTTCTTTTTTAGCTTTACAAGCAGCTGCTGCTGCAATTGCTGCTGAAACTCCACTCACAGACATATCAGCTGACATTACCATGTTTAAACTTTTCGATTCCATTTTTAAAACTTTGTCACCGAATAAAAAAGTCAGTACTAAAACTACGGGTGTTACAAACCAAGTTACAAATATTCCTGGTATTCCTATTAAAAGTACTTTATTAACCAAAACAGTTGAACCCAATAATATCAATCCTGTTTTTATAAAATACTCTGTTTGAGCTGCAGCTAATAGTTTTTTAGGTGTTCCAACAGTGTTACTAACTATCAAGCCTAACACTAATCCCCAGAATACATATCCTAATCCCCAAGCTTTTAAAGTTTCTTGCTCTCCTAACAGATAAGCTCCTACAGCTAATAAAAACACGAATGAAAAACCTTGCAAAAACCCTTCTCTATCCCTCTCCATCTTTTTCATTCCTAAACTAAAATACAATCCTATTGATGCCAATAATATTAATAAGTTTGGAATTAAATTATAAGGTTTTACTATTGCTTTACTTTTTAATTTATTTTCTGAATCTCTACTCACTAACCATTCGTCTACAGAAGAACTAGCACTTTTATTTAATTCAGAATCCAGGAACCCTGCTGATTCAGCTAGTTGTATTTTGTAGTTTGCAGCTTCTTTAGCAGTTTTTGTAATCTCTTTACTTAATTCATACTGACTTAAAAATAAAGTACCTTTTTCTAAAGCCGCTGCTTTGCTTAAATAAAAAGATTCAATTGGATTAGTTGTCCATTTTTTAGGTTTCCCTAAAATTTCTTTTACTCTTTCAGAAGTTGTGTTTTTAACAACTAAAGAGTTTTTATCAAATTGTGCTTCATGCCATCGAACAGTTTTAAAAGGAGCTTTTTCTCCTTCTAGTTTCATTATGTCGTTATAAACATCTGCTTTTCCTATTAAAACATTTGAATCTGAACCCATATATAAAAATGTACAAAATATAAGTATAATAGTTGCCAGTAATATTGCCCAATAATCTTCAAATTTAAATAAATCTAATATTGTTACCTTTAAACTTTTTTTGTTCTCTTTTATAGCTTCCATTTTATTCCTCCTGGGTATTTAATGTGCTTTATTGAACCTTTATTCAAAGTGGTAAACATGATTAATGGGAACCCATTTAGGTTCCCATTAAATTTAGAATATATAATTTTTGATACAATTATTTTTAGTGTCCACCGTTATAATCAAATGGTTTTTCTTGAGTATAAGTTTCTCCTGGACTTGGATGTTTAGACATTGGTTTTACATTTATATTTGCTCTATACTCTGTTTCTGCCCAAAGTATTCTTTGTGCTACTTCAGCTTCTGGATTTAATTCTACTCCATCTAACATAATCTCTTTAAACTTTTGATATCCAGCTCTATCAATAAGATGACCTCCATGAATATACATTGGTTTATGATGTAATACATTAGATGAGAACTTTTGCCAGTTACCTATAACTGCCATAACAACATCTTCAGTTACCCAGTTTAAAAACATCTTACCCATTCTTGGGTATTGTTTTCCTGTTCTTCCACCAATTGTTACTCTAAACAGTTTCTTTTCTGACCTTACCCATGCAGATGATGGACATGCTTCAACACACTCTCCACATCCTACACAGCAGCAAGAATCTTTAACAATTCTGTGATTTTCCAATTTTAAAACTCTTGTAGCAGCGTGTTCACAAACTTTAACACATCTTCCACAACCAATACATCTATCTTTTAAATAGATAGGCTTTGTTACTCCGATTATTCCAAAGTCATTAAAGTGACCTTTTGCACAATCGTTTGGACATCCCGCTACAGCTATTTTAATATGATAGTGACTTGGGAAAATTTTCTTTTCAAGCTTTCTAGCTATCTCCCAACTATTAATATTTGCTTTAACACAGTGAGAACTTCCAATACAAGCCATTATATTTCTAGCTCCTATTGTTGGATACCCTGCTTTAGTAGCATCCATTTCAACTCCACACATCTCTATATCTACTTCTTTTATATAATTTTCTAAATAACTATTTACAGCTTCTACATTTTCAAACTTTATTCCAGGAGCATTTAGAGTTTGTCTCATACCCATATGGAAAGTACCATTTCCCCATCTCTCTGCAATCTCTTGTATTACCTTTAAATATTTCGCCTCTATTAATCCTCCTGGAACACGAAGCTGTATCATAAACTCTCCAGGTATTTTTGATTGACGGAAACAATTTAATTTCATTTTAGTTATATTAATATCGTGATTCACTATAGTACCCTCCTTAGTCGATTAGATATTTCGCTGCTGAATAATTAAACACTGGTCCTTCTAGACAAACATAAACTTCATCAATTCTGCAATGACCACATTTCCCAACAGCACACGACATCTTTCTTTCAAAAGATACCCAAATCTTTTCAGCAGGAACTCCTAGCTTTTCAAATTCTAGAGCTGTATATTTCATCATATTTGGAGGTCCAACAATAATAACCTCTAGGTCATCGAACCCTTCTGCTAACATTTTTAAATGTGGTACATACTCTGTCACAAGTCCAACACACTCACCATCTATTCCACATCCTTTATCTACAGTTAATACCATAGGATGTTTTTTTCTCCATTGAAGAATTTCATCTTTGAAAAGAATAGAAGATTCATCTTTAAATCCAAACAACAACTCCATAGATTGAACTTCTTCTGGATTTTTGTAAATACTGTTGATTAAAGACCTTACTGGAGCTAAACCTGACCCTCCAGTTACTATAACCACTTTTTTATTTTTAATATCTATAGTATCAAATCCTTTTCCATAAGGACCTCTCATAGGTAAAATGTCTCCAGCATGAAGGTTAAATATTTCATCTGTAACTGTACCTACTTTTCTTATTAAAAACTCTGCCCATCCCTCTTCAGCAGAAAATTCTGTAACTGATATTGGACACTCTCCTACTTTAGGTAAAGATAGTTGCATAAACTGTCCAAACTTTATATCACCAGCTTCTGGATATTGAACTCTAAATAGATACTCTATATCTGTCATTTTTTTCACATCTAACAATCTATACTGTTTTGGCATTATTATGTTTTCCATTAGTTAGTTCCTCCATTTATTTTGTCAACTGCATCTGCTAGTTTATTTACAGTTGTTGAGAACGATATAAATACAGGACACTTATCATCACATCTTCCACACCCAACACACATATGATGCTCTTTGAATCTCTTTTTATGGTCATGTATTTTATGCATAACTTTAAATCTCATTCTCTCTCCACCAGCTTTTCTAAACGAATGGTCTCCAGCCATATCAGTATATCCATCTACATGGCAAGATGCATTTATTCTTCTTCTCTCTCCTGCATTTGTATCTGATGAATAGTTCATATCATAAGTTGTAAAGCAAGTGCAAGTCGAGCAAGAAACAGTACAACTACCACACATTAAACATCTTTTATCAAACTCTTTCCACATCTCTAATTTTTTAACTAACATTTGAGTTTCTTTATCATTTATTTCTGGAATTTTAACATTTCTTACATTTTCAGTCACAGGAGTTACTGTGAAATCTAGCTCTCTACCTTCTGTAAAATAGTTATTAAACTCTGTATCTTTTGTTTCTATTAAAATTTCTTCACCATCGAATTTAACTCCAAAAGCATACTCATCTGTTGAACCAGTATCCATAGAAGCACAGAAGCAAGTATCCCAACCATTTTTTGGACACTCAATTAAAACGAACTTTGTATTTTCTCTCATTCTTTTATAGTATGAATCTGAATATCCACCATTTTTTAAGAATATATCATCGTATCTTTTAATTGAATGTATGTCGCAAGATCTTGCAAAAACAAGCATTGGTCTATCATCTACAACTTTTGTTTCTCTATAGTCTGTGTCTGTAAAGTATAGTACAGTTTCTGTTATTGGGCTTAATACCTCTTTAGCTGCATAATCAGATTTTTCACTATGTACAATTTCACCTGCTGAATAAACTCTGTCATATCTTATAACATCTGTATCTGCATATCTTCCTTCATTAACAAATCTCTTTGGAGCATATACTTTATACTCTTTACTAAGAGTTTTTAGTAAGTTATCAAAATTTTCTGTTGTCATTTTGTATCCCATTCTTGCTCTGCCTCCCTATTTTCTTGAATTTCAATTCAATCTTCTATATGTTTATATTACAACCTTTATGTGTTTTTGTAAACCGTTTTTTATATTTTAAGTTCACTTGGTTAAAATTGAATTTTAAGTCGAAAAAATAGTGCCCAATGAGTAATTTCTTTATTTTTTTAATAAAGTTTTACAGTGGTCAACACCTTTGTTCGTTAATTTTATACTATCGTAGTATAGTTAGCTCGATAGCATTTTTGAGCACTTTTTCATCAATACAGAATCAAAAGATTGTTTTTTTCTCTATTCTATTATAAAATATTACTAAATAACATTATTCAAAAGGTGGTATAATGAAAAAATTTATTGTTGAAGCTGAATTTCACAACATGAAAATCACTCAGTATCTAAAAGAAAAAGGATACTCTGGAAGAGGCATCAGAAATGTTGAAGTTTACTTAAATGGAAAAAGAACAAAAACTACAAAACAAGTTAAAAAAAATGCTAGACTATTAGTAAAAGAAAAAGATAAAGAAGTTGGAATAGAACCTATCAAAATGAACTTAAAAGTTATGTACGAAGATAAAAATCTACTTATAATAGATAAAGACCCATACTTAGTTGTACATCCAACTACGAAAAGAACTGATTTAACTCTAGCTAACGGAGTTATCTATTACCTTCAAGAGCAAACTGGTAAAATTCAGCCACCTAGATTTTTCAATCGTTTAGATATGAATACATCTGGACTTATTGTTGTTGCTAAAAACGCTTTTACTCAAGCTTTTTTACAAACGGATAAAGAAAAAGTTGCAAAATTTTATCAAGCTATAGTTAAAGGTATTGTTGTAGAGGATGAAATGATGATTGAAATTCCTATCGGTAAAGAAGGCGACGATTTAAGACGTAAAGAGATGAGTGTAGAAGAAGGTGGACAAACAGCTAAAACAAGTATGAAAGTTCTAGAACGTTTCCCAGCAGAAAACCTAACTCTAATAGAGCTAGAACTATTTACTGGTAGAACACATCAAATACGTGCTCATATGTCACTTGTTGGTCATCCTATTTTAGGAGATGAACTTTACGGTGGAGTCGATTTAAGAGCAAAAAGACAGCTACTACACGCTTACAAACTTATCTTTACAGATGTAGAAACAAATGAAAAAATAACAGTAACAGCTCCTTTAGCAGATGATTTCAAAGAGATTCTTCACAAGGTAAATGGATAATTTTTATATCTAACAAAAAAAGTGCCTTCTTCTGAAGACACTTTTTATATTTTCATATTTTTTATGCTAATTCGTTCTTTTTAATAGTTATAACTTCTTCGTCTAGTAATTCACCTTCAGTTTTAGCTATTATAAGTGTACAAACAGCATCTCCAGTTATATTTGTAACTGTTCTAAACATATCTACAAATCTATCTATTCCCATAACAAGTGCCATACCCTCTAAAGGTAATCCAACTTGTTGTAAAACCATTCCTAACATTATTACTCCAACCCCAGGTACTCCAGCTGTTCCTATTGAAGCTAAAGTTGCTGTCAATATAACTGTTACAAAATCTCCCATAGTTAGATGAACACCATATATCTGAGCTATGAATATTGTTGCTACTCCTTGCATTATAGCTGTTCCATCCATATTTATTGTACTTCCTAATGGAAGTGTAAAAGATGAAATACTCTTAGATACTCCAAAATCTTTTTGTAGACTATTCATAGAAGATGGTAGAGTAGCACTGCTGCTTGATGTTGAAAATGCAACCATCATAGGACCAGAGAACTTCTTTAAAAACTTAATTGGATTATACTTAGCTACTAAAATTAGTAGTGTTTGATATGTTATTAAATAATGAAGTACCAACACAATTACAACTCCTACAAAATACTTCATTAAAGGTAACATTGCAGAATAACCTAAAGTTGCGAACGTTTTTCCTATTAAACCATAAACTCCAAACGGTGCTAGTTGCATTACTATTTCAACCATTTTTAAGACTAAACTATTCAACTCTTCAATACCTTTTCTCACAGTTGAAACTTTATCTCCTAACAACGCCATTGCAACTCCACATAAAATTGAGAAAACTATAATTTGAAGCATATCACCCTTAGCTAAAGCTTCAATTGGATTTATAGGAATCATTCCCAAAAGTATATCCACAAAAGGTTTTGTTTCGTTTATTTTCACACCAGTCGTAACTACCTCAGTTAATACAACTCCTTTTCCTGGATTTATTAAAGTTCCAACTCCCAAAGCTAAAGTTATTGCAACTGCCGTAGTTCCTAAGTAAAATGCTAGAGTTTTAACTCCAACCCTTCCAAGTTTCTTTATATCTTCAATTCCTGCAGCTCCAACTGTTAAAGAACAAAATACTAACGGCACCACAATCATTCTAATAGCTCTAATAAAACCTGTTCCTAAAAAATTGAAAAAGAAATCTATTATATATTTTTTCACCATTTCATTTTCTTTAAAAGGATACAGAATCAAACCACTTAGAACACCTAAAACTAAGGCCATGAAAATTTTATTTGTTAAACTAAATTTTTTCACAAAACCAACTCCTCTTTTTCATTTTATCTTTCAAAATCATTATACATATAAATTTTCTAAAAATCAAGAAAAAAAAGAAGATTTTTTTCTTTAACATAAAAAATGAAAATATATTTCCATTTTTAATTTAAACTATATTTTAATGAAAAAGTAATCATAAAAAGATTAATTTTAGTGCCCACGAATAAATTGACAAATTGAAGAAGATAATATATCATTAAGACATAACGAAAGAAAGTATTACAAAAAGAAAAAGAAAAATACTTTTTTTATGAATTAAAATTAAAAATTAAAAAACATATAATTTATTAGGAGGTTTCCAAATGGCAGTTAAAGTAGCAATTAATGGATTCGGTAGAATTGGAAGATTAGCATTAAGATTAATGATGAACAACCCTGAGTTTGAAGTAGTAGCAATAAACGATTTAACAGATGCAAAAACTCTTGCACACTTATTCAAATATGATTCAGCACAAGGTAGATTCAACGGAACTATCGAGGTTATCGAAGGAGGATTCTCAGTAAACGGAAAAGAAATTAAAGTTTTAGCTGATAGAGATCCTAAAAACTTACCATGGGGAGAGTTAAAAGTAGACGTTGTTCTTGAGTGTACTGGATTCTTCACTTCACAAGAAAAAGCTGGTCTTCACTTAGAAGCTGGAGCTAAAAAAGTAGTTATCTCTGCACCTGCAACTGGAGATATCAAAACTGTTGTTTTCAACACAAACCACGAGATTTTAGATGGTACAGAAACTGTAATTTCAGGAGCTTCTTGTACAACTAACTGTTTAGCACCAATGGCTAAAGTATTAAACGACAACTACACAATCGTTGAAGGTTTAATGACTACTATACATGCTTACACTAATGACCAAAACACATTAGATGGACCACATGGAAAAGGAGATTTAAGAAGAGGAAGAGCTGCTGCTGCAAACATCGTTCCTAACACAACTGGAGCTGCAAAAGCAATCGGATTAGTAATTCCTGCATTAGCTGGAAAATTAGATGGAGCTGCTCAAAGAGTACCAGTTATAACTGGATCATTAACTGAGTTAATCACTGTTTTAGAGAAGCCAGTTACTGTTGCTGAAATCAACGCTGCTATGAAAGCTGCTGCTAACGAATCTTTCGGATACACTGAAGAAGAATTAGTATCATCTGATATCATCGGAATCGAGTTTGGATCTTTATTCGATGCAACTCAAACTAAAGTAATGACAGTTGGAGATAAGCAATTAGTTAAGACAGTTTCTTGGTACGATAACGAAATGTCTTATACTGCTCAATTAATCAGAACTTTAAAATTATTCGTAGAAATCTCTAAGTAATTAGAATTCTAGGAAAAATAGAATAAACAGAATAGCGGGACTTCTTAGTTCCGCTTTTTTTTAAGAAAATATATAGAAAATTTCTGGAGGTTCATCAAAATGGCAAAGAAAATTGTAACTGATTTAAGTGTAGCTGGAAAGAAAGTTTTAATGAGAGTAGATTTTAACGTTCCTATGAAAGACGGAAAAATCACTGACGAAAACAGAATCGTAGCTGCTTTACCAACTATAAAGTATGTTTTAGAAAATGGTGGAAAAGTAATTGCTTTCTCTCACTTAGGAAAAGTTAAAGAAGCTGCAGATTTAGAAAAGAGAAACATCGAGCCTGTTGCTAAGAGATTAGCTGAGCTTTTAGGACAACCTGTAACTTTCATCAACGCTACAAGAGGAGAAGAGTTAGAAACTGCTGTTGCTAACCTAAAAGATGGAGAAATCCTAATGTTCCAAAACACTAGATTTGAAGATTTAGATGGTAAAAAAGAATCTAAAAACAATCCAGAGTTAGGAAAATACTGGGCTTCTTTAGGAGACCTATTTGTTAACGATGCATTCGGAACTGCTCATAGAGCTCATGCTTCTAACGTTGGAATCGCTGCTAACATTGGAGAAGGAAACACTGCTGCTGGATTCTTAATGGAAAAAGAGATTAAGTTTATCGGTGGAGCTGTTGATGCACCTGAAAGACCTTTAGTTGCTATTTTAGGAGGAGCGAAAGTTTCTGATAAAATTGGAGTTATCGAAAACCTATTAGTTAAAGCTGATAAAATATTAATCGGTGGAGCTATGATGTTCACATTCTTTAAAGCTTTAGGAAAAGATACAGGAAAATCTCTTGTTGAAGAAGATAAAGTTGAATTAGCAAAATCATTATTAGAAAAAGCAGAAGGAAAAATCATTTTACCTATCGATACTGTAATCTGTAAAGAGTTCTCAAACGAAGCTCCTCATTCAGTTGTATCTGTAGATGCTATTCCTGCTGATGAAATGGGATTAGATGTAGGACCTGCTACAATCAAATTATTCACTGAGCAATTAAACGGAGCTAAGACAGTTGTATGGAATGGACCAATGGGTGTATTTGAAATGTCTAACTACGCTAAAGGAACTATCGGAGTTTGTGAAGCTATCGCTAACTTAGAGAACTCTACAACTATCATCGGTGGAGGAGATTCTGCTGCTGCTGCTATATCTTTAGGATTCGCTGATAAATTCTCTCACATCTCTACAGGTGGAGGAGCTTCTCTTGAGTACCTAGAAGGAAAAACATTACCAGGTGTAGATTCTATATCTGCTAAGTAATCAAAATATATAATTTAAAATTTAAAAATTGAACTACCACATTAATTTTTAAAACTAAAAGGACATCGATAAGATGTCCTTTTTTCATATTTTTTAACTTCAAAAAATAAAAAAGTATAAAAAAAAGAACTCCGGGGGGATGGAGTTCTTTTAGTTTTTCCTCAAATATATATTAGGGGGATATATTAGAGAAAAGGATTTGTAAAAGTATAATACCACTTTTAAATATAACTGTATACATACTTTTTTTTATACTTTTTTTAGCATAAAAGACATATTTATAAAACCCCTGCTAATTTCATCTTTTTTTCTAAAGCATACTCTATAAAACATCTTTGAATTTCTCTTACATTCAATGCATTTACTTTTCTTAGATTTTTAATTTGATAATTTTCTGTATCTGAAATTATAAAATCATACTCAGCAACTTCATCTTTATTTTTAAATCTAAATTCTAAAAAAGTTTCTGAATAAAATTCTATTTCAGGATAGAAATCTTTCATACACTTCATCACTCTCTGATTGTACTCTTCATCTAAATTTCTAGATACACTCATCACTTTAAACCCTTTTACATAAGTTTTATCTATAAAAAATCTTGATATTGAACTCGCCAATCTTAAAACATCAGAATAAATCATCTTTATGCCTATTTCATCCAATACTTTTTGTACAACAACTGCCAACTTTTTGCAAAAACACGATTCTGGTTCTTTCCTTATCCAAAACACACCATTTTTTTCATTTAAACAACCCATTAGAAAATAGTTTGCTATTGAAATTTTTAACTCTTCTGCTTCACTAGTTTGCATTTTAAATTCAATTTTTATTCTATCTACAAAATCTACTAAAGATTTTTTAATTGTACTATCTAGGTGTTCATAATATTTT
>JBOFUO010000018.1:0-7373 GCA_051652625.1 Cetobacterium sp. | reverse complement strand
TTTTAGGTGGAGGAGTTATGAAACAACTTCAACTATTCCCACTTATTAGACAAAATATAAAAGAGTTATTAAATAATTATGTTCAAACAAAAGAGATTTTAGAAAATATAGACGACTATATTGTACCTCCAGGTTTAGGGGACAATGCAGGTTTACTAGGTTCAATAGCACTTGCTATGAATATATAATTAAAAAGTCACCATTTTTGGTGGCTTTTTTTGTTTTCATTAAGTGATAAAAAAATGATTTCAAATATATTTTTATTAAATTGAATTCCGAACATGCCAATTGATTCTAGATACTCTCTAATCGATTCATTTGAGGTAAAATTACAAAGCCCTAAACTTTGAAACTCTTCTAAGCATTTTTTAGAAGCTTTTGTTATTTCAATTTTACCTTTTTTATCTAAACACTCCTTTAAAAAATCATATATTTCTATGTCAGAAAGTTTTGTTTGTAGTTTTAAATTCTCTATATTTATTTTATCATCTGTTTTTTTCAACAATTTCATATTTTTCTCCAATTATATTTTTTTATTATTCTATTTAAATTATATTTTACTTTTGTGTAAAATGTGTGTAAATATAATTTTTTACTAATAGACTCTATTAGTTTAAATCCTAAACTAGATTTACAGTCAAGTTTTTTTTTATTACTTGAGATTATTTGAATAAAATGATATATTATTACTTTAGGATAATATATTTTTTAGGAGTGATAAATGTTTATTTATACAATTGTAAATATCGGAAGTGAAAAGGCATTAAAAGAAGAGGTAGCTTTAAAGTATCCAGATTTAAGTTTTGCATACTCTAGACCAGGGTATATAACTTTTAAAGATAATGGTGGAAAATTTAATATGGATAGCAAATTTAATCTTATATTTGCTAGAGCTTGTGGAATCTCTTTAGGAAGAACAAACTCAGAAAAATTAGAAGCTGAAGTTTCAAAGCATTCAGCAGATGTAACTCATAGATTTTCACTAGTAACAGGAGAAACTTCAGGAGAGGTAGCTCAAATTGGACAAACTATATTAGATGTTGTTGAAGTAAAAGAAGGAGAGTTCTGGATAGGAATGAGAACTGCTCATCCTTATTCATGGAAAATGGCTGGAGTTAACCCTAAAGTAGTTTTACCTGAGGCTTCTCCATCAAGAGCTTATTTAAAAATGACTGAAGCACTTTTATGGACTGATTACAAGTTCAGAGGAGAAGAAACAGTGCTAGAATTAGGTTCAGCTCCTGGAGGAACTAGTTATTCTTTACTAGAAAAAGGTTTCAAAGTATTTGGTGTTGATAATGCTATTATGAATGAAAGCATTTTAAACAACCCTATGTTTAAGCATTTAAAAGAGCCTATGCAAAAAATTCAAGATGCTGATATTCCTAGACCTTGTCATATTTTAGTATCTGATGTAAATGTTTTACCTTCTCTTAGCTTAAGTCAAGTTAAAAGATTTATGGATATGAGACCTGGAATCCATACTGTTTTCTATACTTTAGAAATAGGTAGTAAAATATCTATTGCAGAAGTTTTAAAGAGTATAGATTCATTTAAAAGATTTGGATTTAAAGAGGTTAGAGCTACTCAACTTCCAAGTAATAAATCTGAAGTTTTACTTTACGGAACTAAATAATTTAAAAATGCTGATTATACAATAATAATCAGCATTTTTTTTGAATTATTTTGTTTTTATTTCATATATAGCTATTGAATTTGAAATTTCATTAGACGATATTAATAATGGTTTTCCAATAGGTGATTTTTCAGCAGCTACAAATTTTAAGCCCTCAATTCCAACATCACCTTTAATATCTTCAGAATAGTCTCTTCCAGAGAAGAATCCTGCAAACTCTGGCTGGTTGATATTTGAAATATCAAAACTTACAACTCCACCAATTCTTTCTAATCCAACAAAAACATATGTTTTTCCATCTATAATTCCAATTTCAACATCTTCTGGTTCAGGACCTTTTGAGTTATTTCTTGAATATGTTTTTAAATTTGTATTGCTTACATTAAAATATTTTGGTAAATATTTTTGTGTAATTTCTTCTAGCTTATTTCCAGAATCAAAAACTAATTCTATCCCATTTTCTTTTACTTTGAAAATTGAAAAAGATCTAGCACCGAAAGAGTAAAGCTTTTCATATTCTCCCTTTTCATTTAAACCTCTAAATTTACTAATTTTTAAATTTTTCATATCTTCAGTTACAGAAACATTTATTTTTTTCCCTTCATCTAACAACTTACCAATTGTGTGACTATCTTCTACAAAAATATTCTTACCATAATCTCGAGCATCACCTTCATTTGCTGTAATTAAGTATGTTTCTCCACCTTGATTAATAACTTTAATTCCATCAGGTTGATACATTCCAAAAACATTGGCTGTAACTAAATTTGGACTATTTTTTCCAATAGCAAAACTATTTTCAATTTTTGAGTGATCTTTAGTTCCCATAGATTCTATAGAAATGAATTTTTTATTAGAGATATCTAATTTTCCGATAGCACTGTCTTCTTGGAAAGTTACATATGCAAATTTTCCATCTTTATCTATAGAAACATATTCTGGTTCTAAAGCTTGAGCATAAGTTGGGTTATGAGGAGCAGATAAAATATATTCATCTAAATTGGCCTTTAGCTCTCCTTTTATTAAAGCAGAATCTATTTTTACATCCGTAACAATTCCTTTATCTAAACCATTAGATAAGTCTAAAATAGAGATACTTCCTTCAGGATCAACTTTAAGCCCTTTACCAGGTTCACCTTCGTTTGCTATGATTACTTTTAAACTATCAGGAGTTATTGCTAAATTATCAGGAAGTGCTCCAACTTTATAATGAGAAATATATTCACCATCGAGGTTAGTTATAACGATATAACCTTTTTCAGTAGTAGGATTTAAAGCAACAGATAATGCTAAAAACTTTCCATTTGGACTTACTTTTATACAAGTTAAATCACTTACTTCTTCACCAGTTTTTATAAATTTTTGTATATCGATTCTTTTTGATAGCTCAAAAATTTTTTGTTTATTTTTCAAAGCATCAATCTTAACTATGTCAAGAGATGGTTTTTGAGTTTTAGTATTTGTTCCATTTGCAACAAATAAGGTGTTGCTGTAATAATCAACAATATCTATTGGTCCACCAGCACCAACTGGAGCTCCTTGAAAATGTCCTATTTTTTCCATCTTAAGTTCTGAACTATAAGATATTGTTGCTGCTATAAAGGCACAGATTAGAATTAATTTTTTCATTATTCCTCCATTTTAAAACTTCTTTTTCATATTATCTCATATAGTTGTAAAATGCATATTTATATTGTGTAAAAATTATGTAAAAAAATTATTTTTATAAGGAAACTATATGCTTTTTTAGTATAAATAGTTATGAATAAAAGCAATTTTATTCTCCTCCCTCAAAGAACCTCTACCCCCCCAGAGGTTCTTTTTTTGAGAGAAAAATTCTTTTTTATATAAAAGGAACGGCTTGTTTTATTTTGTAAAATATAGTTAAGTAACTCAAAAATTATAAAAATAGGAGGTGAAAACGTTATCGGATAGTTTAAACTTATAAAACTTTATAAGTTCATGATAACGGTTTAAAATGAAAAAATTAGTTTTAGCTTTTTTATTTAGTTTAGTTTTTGTTGGTTGTTCAAATGTTTTAGAAAAAGAAAGTACAAAAAATCCAGGAACTGCAACTTTAGCAGAGATTGATATGAGAAATGCAGGACCAGATTCAAGTTCAGAAATTCTTGATAAATAAAAAAACAACTTGTTCTTTTTTATAAGAACAAGTTGTTTTTTTATTTTCAAATTTATAGTAAAATAAAGTATATACAAATTAAGGATGTGAAAATATAATGATTAAATTTAGTAAGAATAAAGTTGGTTTTGTAGGAGTTGTTGGACATGTTGGTTGTGGACATACTCATAGTATTAATGGACAAGTTCAAGATGATTCTGCGGGTCTTGCTGTTGTTTTATTTTTTTTAAATAAAGCTGCAAAAATATCTTTAAAAATATCTGCTATAGAGTTTATAGAAAATAAAGTTGTTGTAACTCTAAAAAGTGGTGGAATAGGTTATGGAATTGCTCGAAGAGGTTTTACAAACTTTGAAAAAAAGATAAGTTTGAATTTAATAGGAAAAGAAGCTATTATGACTCATTCAATTGTTTTAGAACAATTCGGAAGAATATATGGACAAGGAGTTTTAGAAGTGCCCGTTGCTTTACAATCAGCTATTGCAAATGCAGCATTAGATAGTTTCTATAAAAATTATCCAAATAACTTTGAAATCACAACAGAAAATGTTGGAGATAATTATGGATATATTTTAGGAACTGTTTTAGATATTAATAATATCCCTGTTTCTTTTTTAGCAACTGTAAATTCAACACTTGGTGGTATAGGACCAAATGAAGATTTAGAAGGAAATTCAAACTATTTTTCAAAGCAAAAAATAGTTGAAAAATTTGATTTAGATAAAATTCCTAATATTGTTTTAGAATCTAAATTATTTAATAATACCTTAGACTATTTTACTGAAGATACTTTTATTATAAGAGGAGATAAAATAGATGACAACATTAAAGTAGTAAATTCTTTAAAAGAAGCGTGTGCTTATTTAAACTATTCTTCGATTTATTATGATAATAATTCTATGAAAAGAAAAAAAGGAAATCTTGAATCTAAAACAATTGAAATAGGAAAAAAAATTGAAGAATTAGGAAAAAAATTATCTTTAGCTTCATCATCTGAAGAAAAAGTAAATATTGTTGGAGAGTTAGCAATATTAGTAAGTGAAGATTGTGGCGGTATAACTTTTATGTCGAATGAAATTCACGATAAAATAGGAGGAGCTGGTCTTATAAAAAACACTGGAGCAGTTTTAAGCTTAGGAATATCTAAAGAATCTCTTAAAGAGTGCAAAATTCCATATTTAGATACTAAAGATTTGATGAAATATTATAATATAGTTTTAAAAGCAATTGAAATATTGGTAAAGTAGAAAAAAGATTGACATATATAAAAAAAACATTTATAGTCATGGTATGTGTACATACTATAATATTGGAGGTGAATGGCATTATCAATAGTTTGATAATGTCAATAATTATTAAAACTATAGGATATGAGATTTGTGTTATAGCTCGAAAAATACATCAAAAATTAACTTTAAAATTTAAAGAATATGATATAACTCCAGAGCAATGGGGTGTTTTAAAGGAGTTGTCAAAAGAAGATAAAATATCTCAAAATGAATTATCTATTAGAGTTGAAAAAGATAAAAACAATATAAAGTCGATTGTTGATAAGTTAGAACAAAAAGATTACCTGTTTCGTGAGCAGGATTGCAATGATAAAAGAGCTCTCTTGATTAATCTAACAGAGAAAGCAAATATAATCATAGAGAAATTATCTCCTCTAGATAATGAGATGAATAACGAAATTTTTAAAGGAATAGACTTAGAAAACTTAAATAAATTCAAAGCTATTTTAAGCAGAATAAAAAACAATATTTAAATAGCCTATAAAATAAAATTAAGAAAAAATATTTATTAAATGAAAAGAAGCAATCTCTTCGAATAATTAATGAAATAAAGGAGGCTTTTTATGAAAATAAATGCAAAATTTTTAATTTTAATTGTAGGAACTATTATTTCTTCTAAATCTTTCGGAATAATAAAAACTGCGTATCTTGCTGGAGGTTGCTTTTGGTGTACTGAAGCTGATATAGAAAAAATTCCTGGAGTTTTAGAAGTTATTTCAGGTTATTCAGGTGGTAAAGTTGAGAATCCAACCTACAAAGAAGTTTCATCTGGTAAAACTGGTCATCTAGAGAGTATCAAAATTAAATATGACGATGAAAAAATTAGTTATTCTCAATTACTTAATCAATTTTTTAGAGTTATAGACATAACTGATGCAGAAGGACAGTTTATTGATAGAGGTTATCAATATTCTCCTGCTGTTTTTTATACATCTTCATCAGAAAAAAAAATAGCATTAAATGAATTAGAGAAAATTAAACTTGAAGGAAACTTAAGTAAAATTGCTGTAAAGTTAATACCATTTAATATATTTTATAATGCAGAAAATTATCATCAAGATTATTATAAAAAAAATCCAATAAGATATAATTATTATCGTGGTCGTTCTGGAAGAAATCAATATTTAGAGAAAATTTGGAGTTTGAAAAAATAATTTTTTTTATATAACCATCCTCTCGTATTTTACATAAAATACGAGAGGATGGTTATTGATTTTATTGAGCTAGTCTTCAAAGTATTTTCTAAATTTAATTTAACCGAGATTTTTAAATGTTTAATGCGAGATTTTTTAATTTAAATACAATTTTTAAGAATAAAATTAAACAGAATAAAAATTATTTTTGATTATTTATAATTTACACATTTTAGTTCGTATTCTTTTATATATGAACTAAATGAACTTACATTTTTTTGGACAAATAGATGCAACAGCACTTACAATTAATTTTTTTATAAATTATTGTAAATTTATTTTTTATTTAAAATAGTATCAATAGAGTCATGAAGTTCTTTGTAATATATTTCCATTCCCTCTTTTCCTCTGATAAAAGGATTTAATTCTCCCACTTTTCTACTATTAGCTGTTTCTAATTTTAAATATCCATTATCTATAAACAAATGAGCTGTAATTTCAGAAGTAACTCCCATTTCTTTTGATTTTTTTTCGAAATGAGTAACAGATTTTTTATAATCTAATTGTAACTCTTTTTCACGAGGAATACCTGTTCCTCCCCACATTGCAACAACCTCTTTTTTTCCATCGTTTGTTGTTGGAAAGATTAAAGACATTCCACCTGGAGTATGCCCTGGTGTTTCAAGTATCTCTAGTGATGTTTTTCCTAAGCTTATTTTATCTCCATCTTTAACATAAATATCAACAGGCGTTTTAGGTGAACGACTTGAATTAGCTCCAACATGAACAGTGTTCATAAGATTTTCATCAACTCTTGTCATTACAACTTTAGCATTATATTTTGTTCTAAGAAAGTTTGCTCCACCATAATGGTCTCCATGACCATGAGTTACTATAATATATTTTATCTCTTCTGGGTTTAAACCTAATTTTTCCATTCCTGAGATTATAGTTTTTGCATCTGTATCATCCCACATTGCATCAATTAATATAATTCCATTTTCTGTTTTTATTGCCCAAGCAACAACACTTTTAGTTCCAATACAATAAACATTATCGAAAACTTTTCCTGGATTTAGTGGTGTATTATCATGAAGAATAGCTTTTATACTTGCTGGTGGTTCAGAAGCAAAAGTTGTATTTATTGTTGCAGGTAATAAAAATAAACTTAATAAA
>JBOFUO010000017.1:0-6419 GCA_051652625.1 Cetobacterium sp. | reverse complement strand
TTTCTAGTAAAATTAGTAGTATTATAAATACCTTACATAAAAATTTTAATCTTTTCATGCATCTACACCTCAATATTTTCTATCCTTTAGTATAGCATTTTTGCAAAGCAAAAAGCACAAAGAATATTTCTTTGTGCTCATTATTTTAAAATTATTAAGGTTGCTTATCTAGCAACATTCGATTTTTCTTTTTTCTTACTTTCCAATACATCAAACAGAATTTGAAGCATGAATACTGCTGCTAAAGAGTAGCTTGTACCTTTTCCTACAACTCCAACTGCTCCAAGTAAGATAAGTGATAAAAGTTGAATACCTAGGTATTTTATTCCAATTATCCAAACTGAAAACAGTGGAAAACTAATCTCTCCATCGTTAGTAATTTCATTTTTTAAATCCTCTTTGTTCCAAATAAATCCTATAAATACACACATCATCAACCCTCCAACTGGAAGTAAGATGTTATCTGTTAGGTATCCTAAAAAATCAAAGAAGTTTAATCCAAAGAACACTTTAAAATCTGCCATCGGTCCAAATGAATGTGAGTTTGGAATTGCAAAAGCTGCAATTAGTCCACTTACTAAAAGTGTAGCTTTTTTTCTATCTAATTTCAATTGGTCTACAACGAATGATACAACAACTTCTAAAAGTGAGATTGTTGATGTAAGTGCTGCAAACAAAACTAGTAAAAAGAACATAATTCCAAATACGTTTCCAAATGGCATCGCTGCAAAAACTCTTGGTAGAGTTATAAAGATTAGCCCTGGTCCTGCTGTTGGCTCTAATCCGAATGAAAATACAGCTGGTAATATAGCTAACCCTGCTAATAATGCTATTACAGTATCTAAAACTGGGATGTAAAGTGCACTTTTCACCAAGTTACTATCTTTAGGTAGGTAACTTCCATAAGTTATCATAGCTCCCATTCCTAAACTTAAAGAGAAAAATACTTGTCCCAAAGCTGCTATTACAACCGCTGGTGTTATTAAAGAAAAGTCTGGTTTTAAGAAATACTTAATACCCTCCATAGCATTTGGTAGAGTAACCGATCTTATTACGATAACTATCATAAATATGAATAAAACTGGCATCATTATTTTACTTGCTTTTTCTATTCCACCTGATACACCTTTTAATACTATAGCTGCTGTTACAACTACAACTATAAAGCTATACAGTATTGGTGATGTTCCAGAAGATATAAAGTTTCCAAAAGTTGAAACAGGGTCCTCTGTTAAGCCACCTCTTATAAACATTCCTATATATTTTACAATCCATCCAGCAATAACTACATAGTAAGAGTAAACAATAAAACAGCAAAGAATTCCAAATATACCTATAAATCCCCAACCTTTTTTAATGTTGTCGTAAGACCCAAACGCATCTGATTTTCCTTTTCTACCTATAGCCATTTCACCTAGCATCAAAGAGAATCCTAATATCACTATTAGTCCTAAATAAACTACCACAAAAGCTCCACCACCATTTTTTCCTGCTAAATATGGAAACTTCCATAAATTACCAAGTCCTATAGCTGATCCTGCAGCAGCCAATACAAATCCAACGTTTGATCCCCAATTACCTCTTTCACTACTCATAATTATCACCATCCTTTTGAAAATTATTTTTTAATTTGGATAATAATAACATATACAACTTCAAAAAACAAGAGTTATTTTACTATTTTTTAGTACTTTTGTCTGTTGTAAAAGAACTATAATATTAAAAATACATTCGTATTATATTATTGGTACTTTATATGAAAATTCAATTCAATTAGTTTTTCATGTATATTTATTTTAGAAATTTTATTTATTCCATATTTTTCTAAAACTTCAATCAATTCATTTTCAGTTTTAATTTTTTCTATATTCCATTCACCAAGAGCAATTATATCTAAAATTATACTTCTCGCTCTAACTAGAACTCCTATCTCTTTAGTACTAAGAAAACTTTTATCTACTTCTAAAAAACGAATGCTTTTCAACTCTTTTTTACTTTTTATCAATTTTTCCAAAATTGATAAATCTGTTTCTATCCACTCTACAGTTTTCAATTCTTTTCTTTTTAACCACTTAAACTCTTCATGTTCAATTAATTTAAAACGACTAAAATCTAATATATTACATCTGTAAATTCTCAAATTTATGATAAAATTTTCATATTCTTTTTGAACAATATCAAAAACTTCACCTACATTTATAGACAGATTTAATTCTTCTTCAATCTCTCTTTTTAAAGCTTCTTCAGCTATTTCTCCAACTTCTATTTTCCCACCAGGAAACTCCCACAATCCAGGAAAAGCTTTACCTTTTGGTCTTTTAGCACAAAATATTTCACCATTTTGATTTTCCAAAATTGCTCCAACTACATTTATGGTTTTTTTCATATCTCTCTCCTACTAGCGACATCTTGTTTTTCAGCTACTTCTAAATAGCTTTCAACTCTTTCGGTTAACTCAACATATAGTTCTTTCGAAAGTGGATTCTCCAACTTTATTTTTGTTCGAATTGGCTTACTTCCACTATATTCTACTGTATTTCCTTTTCCTATATAGATATATTGTTGAATCTCTCCATCTATTTTTTTTATTTTTCTTAAAAATATATGTAGTTTTATTCCATGTTCTTTATTTTTAACTATTCTCTCTCCAATTTCACTATCTATTCTAGTCGCATTTGGACTCTCCCACTGAAAATAGAATCTATCTAAAATTTTATCATTATATTTGATACTATCTTTTATATTTTCATCTTTGTGTAAATCTACAAATATGAAATAATCAGTATCTTTTTTTAGCAGTCCACTTCCTCTAAAAGCACTGTGTTTCATTTCATAATTACAAAGCAAAGCAACATCTTTCATATTATAACTTTCGTAAAGCTTTAAAAATGGAAATCCATAGTCTTTTTTTCCATAATTTTCAGAATATTTCAAAAGTCCATAGTCTAAAACTCCTAATATATACTCTTTAACATCTTTTGACTCTAAACTCTTTTTTAAAAGTTTGTTCATTTCAATTGTGTCTTTATTTTTTCTAAACAATGCATCACATCTTTTAAAATCGTTTCCATCTGAATACTCACCACACAAATAATCCTTAGCATGTTCAGATGTTTTTTTAGTGTGTTCTAAACTATCTATATTTATATACTTTTCTAAAACTTTTATTTCATCTAGTTTTTCCAAACTACCTTTTAGTATGATTTCATGAATTATTGCAAATTCATACACTCTTTTTATTGGTAACATTCTTTCAAACTCTCTTATTATAACTTTTTCGGATTCACTAGTGGTAAAAGGCTTTTCATCTATAGCTTCTAAAAAATCTAAATATGATTTTTTAAGTTTTCCATATTTGTAAAATTTTGGTGCATACTCATACTGAGCAAAATTTATAGGTGTTGGAATTTTTCCTCCTAAAATATCTTTAAACTCTTTGTACTCAGCTTTTAAATATTTCAATGCGTTGAAATTTTCGGTCTGAAGTTGTTTTAGTATCTCTTCTTTGCATATTTCATCCATTTTTATATGAATAGAGCTTGAAAGGTTATCAAAATCTCTTTTTACCGCTATTTTTAAACTTTCTTTATCATAGGCTTTTTTACCAATTAGGGCTATTGCTATTAAAAAAGCTCTCGAATGATTTCCTATATAGTCAATAACTGTTAAAAACTCTTTGTTTTCATATTTTCTTAATCCTCTTCCGAGTTGTTGAGTGAAAATTATAGGTGAAGCTGTCGGTCTTAGCATTAATATACTATTTATACACGGAATATCTACTCCTTCATTAAACAAATTAACTGTAAAAATAACTTCTAAATCATCACTATTTTTAAAACTATTAATTATTTTTTCTCGACTTTCTTTATTATCACTTCCAGTTATAGAAACCGCCTTTATTCCTTTTTTTAAAAATTCACGAGTCATAAATTCTGCATGTTCAATCGAAATACAAAAGCCTACTGTTTTTCTCTTTTCGCCACTGTAACCGTAAAAATTCATTTTTTCTATTACAAATTCCACACGTTTCTCTGTATTCAAAGCTTTTGCAATTTCTGATACTTTATTCAAATCTACTTTTGACAAATCTACATCTATATCTTTTACTCCATAATAATGAAATGGTACTATTAGTTCTCTATCTAAGGCTTCTTCTAAACGAATATCGACAGGTACATTCATATCGAAAACTTCATATATATTACCACCATCACATCTTTCTGGGGTAGCTGTTAATCCCAATAAAAAATTTGGTTTAAAATAATTTAGAATAGATTCATAACTTTTAGCAGTTATATGATGTGCTTCATCTACTATTATATAGTCAAAATAATCTTTACTAAATTCAGAATATTTTAAATTCAAAGTTTGAACTGTTGCAAAAATATAATCTCTATCAATGTTGCAAAAATTACCTGTAAATTTTCCCATAGTTTTATTTGGTAAAACCTTTTTAAAAGTTTGGATTGCTGAGTTTAGTATCTCTTCGTTATGAACAACGAATAACAAACGTTTTACCCCTACTTCTTTTACGTGAAAAGCTCCTAGATATGTTTTTCCTGTTCCTGTTGCTGCTATACATAGTGCTCTTTTCTCCCCATATGCTCTTATAGCTTCTAGATTTTTCAAAGCTGATTTTTGCATATAGTTTGGCTCTATCTCTGATTTATTATATATTCCAAAATCATCTTCTTCAGCAACCATAAGATACTCGGTATTTTCTCGATTTTTGATTTGATTTTCTTGTTTTTTCACATACGAAACCAAATATGGATTTACATTTTGAACTCCTTTTTCCCAAAGATAATAAAACTCATTCATTATTCCAGTTATAAACTCACTATCTTTCGGAGTTGTAACTCCTGTATTCCATTCTATGTTGCTTTTAAGTCCACTTTTAGTTAAGTTGGATGAACCTATTATAGCTTTATAGCAATCTGAATATCTAAATATATACCCCTTTGTATGAAACCCTTCCATTTTATCACTATCAAAAAATTTTACTTCTATATTTTTAAATCTTTTCAGGTATTCAACAGCTTTTAGTTCTGTAAAATGTAAATAGTTTGTTGTTAAAACTTTACCTTTTATATTTAAATTTTCTGTTTTTTTCAAGATATCCAAGAGTATCTGCACACCTGCAAAATTTATAAATGCTACTGAAAAGTAAAATTCAGCAGCATTTTGAAAGCCTTCTTCTAAATATCTATACAAATTCTTGTTGTTCTCAAAATTAGTATTACTCACAAATTCATATTTCATTTTTCCCCCAATTATTCTCTACTTTTTATAAATCCATCTAAACTATTTGAATAACTCTGAATTATGTCTTTTCTTAATTCATTTAATTCTATATATTTTTTTAACACTAAAACTTCAAATTTCTGTCTTTTGATAATATCCCCATCTAAAATAACAATTCCATTTTTTACTACTTCATTTTGGAAAACAGTTGACGAATCTTTCAAATCAACCAAATCTATCTCTTTATTTACTGAAGAGGATATTTCTTGGGCTTTCATAAAAATATCATATTTTCCAATTTTATTTTTAGATAAAAAAGCAATATCTATATCACTTTTATTGTGAGTTTTTCCACTTGCATAAGATCCAAACACATATATAGTTTCACATTCAAAATTTTCTAAAAGATTAATTATCGTATCAATTATAACTTTGTTTTTTTCTAAGGTAACAAATGTTTCTATTTTATTAATTATTACATCATCTCTCAATTCACTCATCACTTCCTTTATATTTCTTTTAGCTTAACTCAGATTTCAAAAGTTCTGTAAACTCACGGATATCTTCCATCAAGTTTACTGTTGGATTGCACTTAAGCACCATTCCATCTAAATACATCAAACTTTTAATAACGTGAAACATTCCCTCTTCAAACTCCATACCAGAGTTCACAGCTAATTTTATAGTTTCCATCATACGTTTTGTTAAGCTTACATTTGAAACACTACTATCTTTAAAATCACGGTATAACTCTTTGAATTTTATATTAAACTTTAAAAACTCCTCTTGAGTGAGAGTTTTTTCTGACATCTTGTTTAAGTAAAATCCAGCACTATCATAATCATATCTTGATAAATAGTAGAAAAATCCGAATAGTCCCTTTCTTAACTTACATTTCATTCTACCAATTGTAGAGCAATCTATCAAATTTATTTCTCCATTTTTACCTAAAATGATATTCCCAGGATGCAAATCACCGTGAAACGCTCCTAGCTTAAACATAAAAAAAGTATGATATTTAAATAGTCTTAACAAATCCGAATATTTTAATCTATTCTCTTTTAAAAGTAGATTAAAACTCTCACCCTCTATAAATTTTGAAACCGCAACTTTTTCTGAAGATAAACTCTCTATAAACTCTGAAAAATATAGGTCTTCTAAATTGAATTTTTCTG